>JALSGY010000468.1 GCA_026982515.1 Paracoccaceae bacterium | reverse complement strand
GCGCCGCTCTTCCATGTCGATGAAGTCGATCACGATCAGCCCGGCCAGATCGCGCAGGCGCAGCTGGCGGGCGATTTCCTCGGCCGCCTCGAGGTTGGTCTTGAGCGCGGTCTCCTCGATCGAACCCTCCCTGGTGGAGCGTCCCGAGTTGACGTCGATGGCTACCAGCGCCTCGGTGATGCCGATCACGATGTAACCGCCGGACTTGAGCTGCACCGTGGGGTTGAACATCGAGCCGAGGTAGCTTTCCACCTGGTAGCGGGCGAACAGCGGCAGCGGATCGGTGTAGAGCTTCACGTTCCTGGCGTGGGACGGCATGATCATCTTCATGAAGTCCTTGGCCACCCGGTAACCCGCCTCGCCCTCGACGATCACCTCGTCGATATCCTTGTTGTAGAGGTCGCGGATCGACCGCTTGATCAGGTCGCCCTCCTCGTAGATCTTGGCCGGCGCGATGGATTTCAGCGTCAGTTCGCGGATCTGTTCCCACAGGCGCTGGAGGTATTCGTAATCGCGCTTGATCTCCGAGCGGGTGCGCTGGGCACCGGCGGTGCGGATGATCAGCCCCGCGCCCTCGGGCACCTCGATCTCGGCGGCGATTTCCTTGAGCTTCTTGCGATCGGCGGCGTTGGTGATCTTGCGCGAGATCCCGCCGCCGCGCGCGGTGTTGGGCATCAGCACGCAGTAGCGGCCGGCAAGGCTGAGGTAGGTGGTCAGCGCCGCCCCCTTGTTGCCGCGTTCCTCCTTCACCACCTGCACCAGCATGATCTGGCGCACCTTGATCACTTCCTGGATCTTGTACTTGCGCGGGCGCACCTTGCGGGGGGGGCGGATTTCCTCCTCGAGGTCCTCCTCGGCCACCGATTCGATTTCCTCGGCCTCGCCGTTGGCGTTTTCCTTCGGCGCCGCCTCGGGGGCCTCGGCCTCCGTCTCGTCGGCTTCGGCGGCCTGCTCTTCGGCCGGGGGGGTGCCCGCCTCGGACCCTTCGGCCTCCCCGGAGCTCCCGGCGGCGTCTGTCGCCTCGGGGCCTGCGCCGGGGCCGGCCTCTTCTTCCTCGCCGGCGGCCGGGGTCTCTACCGGGGTTTCGGGCACCAGGTAGGCCGGAGACGTGCCCTCCTCCACCTCCCCGGGCAGGGCTTCCCCGACCTCGTCAAGCTCGACCACCGCCATGCCGGGGATATCCTCCGAACGGGTCACCGCATCATCCGGTGCGGCCTCCTCGGCCCTTGCCCTGGAGCGGGTGCGCGAACGCGAACGGCGCGAACGCGAGGGGCGCGCGCGGCGTTCCTCGTCCTCCGCTTCCTGGGCCTCGGCCAGGGCCTTTTCCTCGGCCAGCAGCGCCTCGCGGTCGGCCACCGGGATCTGGTAGTAGTCGGGGTGGATTTCCGAAAACGCCAGGAAACCGTGGCGATTGCCGCCGTAATCGACGAAGGCCGCCTGGAGCGAAGGCTCCACCCGGGTGACCTTGGCAAGATAGATGTTGCCGGCTAGCTGGCGCTTGTTTTCCGATTCAAAGTCGAACTCCTCGACCTTGTTTCCATCCACCACCACGACGCGGGTCTCCTCCGCATGGGTGGCGTCGATAAGCATTTTCTTTGCCATGTTGTCTCTGCATGCACCCGCCATCCGGCCCCGGCCCCGGAGGGGGCAGCGCCGTGCAAGGGGTGACTTGTTCGGGCGATGGCAGGCGCGCGAACACCGGTCAGCCCGGCTTCAAGCGCCGCTGCCCCGATCGGTTCCGTCACTGCACGCCTCATCGCGTTTCTTCCTCAGGGCGGTTGTCCGCCCTCATTCAAGGCCCGGGGATTCAGGTTGAAGCCGGGCAATCTGCTGGCCGATCGGCCGTCTCGTCCTGTTTCCGGATGTCGCGGCGTTTGTGGCCTGCGGCTCTACCGAAAGCAGCAAAACTCATGCGGGACCACTGCAATCCGTTGAGGTGGCCCGTCCGCACAACATAGGGGGCTTTCCCCCGGATTGACAATGGCGAAAATGAACCGCCCGGTCCGGTCCGGGACCGCTCACAGGTAATCGGAGCGCTGAAGGCCGTATTTCGCCATCTTCTCGTTGAGGGTGCGGCGCGGCAGGGAGAGCTCTTCCATCACCGCCACGATCGAGCCCTTGTGCCGGCGCATGGTGTTGTCGATCAGCATCCGCTCGAAGGCTTCCACATATTCCTTGAGCGGCTTGCCCTCGGTGGTCATCGACGCCTCCGAGACCTCGTCCTCGGCCATCAGCAGCGAAGAGATCGAGCCCGAGCCGCGGCGGCTTTGCAGCACCGCGCGCTCGGCGATGTTGATCAGCTGGCGCACATTGCCCGGCCAGGGCGCCTGCAGCAGCTGCGCGGCCTCCTGGGCCGAAATCTCGGGTGCCTTGCAGCCGTATTCGGCGGCGAATTCCTCGGTAAAGCGGGAGAACAGCGTCAGGATGTCCTTGCCCCGGCTGCGCAGCGGCGGCAGGGTGATCTTCATCGCCGCCAGCCGGTAGTAGAGATCGGGGCGCAGCACGTCCTCGCAGGTCTTGCCCTGCTCCTGCAGGTTGGAGATGGCGATCAGCCGGGTCTCGGCCGGGCTGCCCTGCTCGTTGATCCAGGTCAGCAGGCGGGCCTGCAGCGTGCGGGGCAGCGCCTCGATATCCTCCAGCACCAGGGTGCCGCCGCGGGCCTGTTCGGTGAGCGGCAGCTCTCCCCCCTCCTCCATCGGCCCGAACAGCCTGGCGGCCAGTTCCTCGGGCTCGTGGGCGGCACAGGAGACGAGGATGAACTCGCGCCCCGCCTTGGCCCCCACCGCATGCAGGGCATGGGCCACCAGCGTCTTGCCGGTGCCGGTCTCGCCGTCGATCAGCACGTGCCCGTCGGCCTGGCCGAGATCGAGGATGTCCTCGCGCAGCCGCTCCATCACCGGCGAGGAGCCCACCAGCTTCTTCATGATCGTGGTGCCGTCCGAGAGCTCGCACCTCAGGGCCCGGCTGTCCAGCGTCATGCGCCGCTTGTTGGTGGCCTTCTTGGCCAGTTCGGTCATCCGTTCGGGGTTGAAGGGCTTTTCGAGGAAATCGAAGGCGCCCACCCGCATCGCCTCCACCGCCATGGGCACGTCGCCGTGGCCGGTGATCATGATCACCGGCAGCGCGCTGTCCACGCTCATCAGCCGCTTGAGAAGCTGCATCCCGTCCATTCCCGGCATCTTGATGTCGGTGATCACCACGCCGGGCCAGTCCGCCCCCACCACCTTGAGCGCCTCCTCGGCACTGGCGAAGGTTTCGGTCTCGAAGCCGGAGAGCGCCAGCCACTGGCTGATGGACTGGCGCATGTCCCTTTCGTCGTCAACGATCGCGATCTTCATCTCAAGCTATCCACGCATGAAGTTCATTCCGCCGCCTCGGCGTCGCCTTTCCAGACCGGAAGCCGGATTTCGAACACCGCGCCCCCGGCACGGGCGTTGCGCGCCGACAGACGGCCTCCGAAATCGTTCACGATCCCCGAAGAGATGGCAAGCCCCAAACCGACCCCGTCGCCCGGCGCCTTGGTGGTGTAGAAGGGCTCGAACAGGTTGTCGAGGTCCTTGATGCCATGGCCGTTGTCCCGCACCGACAGCAGCGCCGTCTCGCCGGCCGAGATCATGATCTCGATGCTGGGCTCGGCGATGTCGCGGGTGGCGTCGATGGCGTTGCGCAGCAGGTTGATGATCACCTGCTCCAGCCGGATCCTGTCGGCCATCACCAGCACCGGCTGGCGCGGCACCGAGCGCGAGATCAGCACGTTGTGGCGCTTGAGCTGCGGTTCCATCATCACCAGCGCCTCGGAGAGCGCATCGCGCATGTCCACCGGCTCGACGGCATCGCCCCCCTTGCGGGCATAACTCTTGAGCTGACGGGTGATGGCCCCCATGCGCTCGATCAGGTCATCGATGCGCTGGAAGGAGGAGAGCGCCTCGTCCGGGCGCTTGCGCTGGAGCAGCAGCCTGGCCCCGGCCAGGTAGGTCTTCATCGCCGCCAGCGGCTGGTTGAGCTCGTGGCTGACCGCGGCCGACATCTCGCCCAGGGCGGCCAGCTTGGACGATTGCGCCAGGCTCTGCTCGGCCACCTCGAGGTTCTTTTCCGCCCGCTCGCGTTCGGCGATTTCCCGCTGCAGGGCCTCGTTGAGCTGGCGAAGTTCCGCCGACTCGCGCTGGAAGACCGCACTGCGGGCCCGGGCCCGGCGGGAGGCGAAATAGAAGGCCACCGCCAGCACCAGGGCAAAGGCCATGATTTCCAGCGCCAGCACCGAGTTCACCTTCTCGCGGATCGAGGCATAGGGCGTGAAGGAGACCATCCGCCAGCCGCGGAAGGGGATGCGCGATTCCAGCCGCATCACCGGCTGGCCGAAGAGGTAGGCATCCGCCGGCAGCAGCGTCCAGTCGGCGGTGGCCCGGATGGCGCGCTCGATGGCCGAAACCGGCGATTGCGCCTGCAGCGCCTCCTCCTCGGGCAGGCCCCGCCAGCGCGGCTCGGTGGAAAGGATGATCGTGCCCTCGCTGTCGGCCACGATCACCGCATCCGAGATGCCCGCCCATGTCTGCTCGAACTTGCGCAGGTCGGCCTCCACCACGATCACCCCGGCCAGCTCGTTGTTGAACTGGATCCGGCGGCTGTAAGTAAAGACGTAGGCCCCGTTTTCATTGCGGAAATTGCTGAACACCGTGTCGTTGGAGCGCAGCGCCTCGATGAAATAGGGCGCGCTGCGCAGGTTGGTGCCGATGTTGTTGCGGTCGGTGGCGGCGACCACCCGGCCATCGGCATCGAGCAGCATCAGCGAGGCGGCGCCGATTTCCTCGACATAGGAGATCAGCCGCTGCGAGGATTGCGAGAAATCGCCCGAATTGAGCGCGTTGATCAGGCTGGGGTCGCGCGACAGCAGAAGCGGCACCACCGAGTTGCGCTGCAGCTCCGACAGCAGGTTGCCCGAATAGAGCGCCTGGCGCAGTTCGGCCCGGTTGCGGGTGGATTCGGTGAAGCGCTGGGTCAGCCACTGGTTGGTGAACCACACCACCAGGACCCCGACGATGCTGATCACGAGCACCCCGGCCCGGCCGCGCCAGGACAAGGCCGGCCGGTCACTCTGCATGATGCGTCCGAGCCTTCCCGCCATGCTCACAGGTTACGCCGGCGCGCGGCCCGGCTCAAGATGCGCCCTCAGGCCGGCTCCAGCACCGCGGCCAGCGCGGCGAACATCGCCTGCCCGTCGGTGCCGCCCTGCAGCGGGTCGATGGCGCGTTCGGGGTGCGGCATCAGCCCCAGCACCCGGCGGTTCTCGTCGAGGATTCCGGCGATGTCGTTGGCAGAACCGTTGGGATTGTCGAAATAGCGGAAGGCCACCCGGCCCTCGCCCTCGAGCCGCTCGAGCACCGCTTCGCCGGCGGTATAGTTGCCATCGTGATGAGCAACGGGAAGGCGCACCTCCTGCCCCTCCTCATAGCCGCGCGTGAAGGGGCTGTCGGCCGTTTCCACCCGCAGCGTCACCGTGCGGCAGACGAATTTCAGCCCCGCATTGCGCATCAGCGCGCCAGGCAGCAGGCCGGTTTCGGTGAGCACCTGAAAGCCGTTGCAGATGCCCAGCACATGGCCGCCGCGCCCGGCGAAGCGCACCATCTCGCGGCATATCGGCGATTGCGCGGCAATGGCACCACAGCGCAGGTAATCGCCGTAGGAAAACCCCCCCGGCACGCCGATGATGTCGAGCCCCGCGGGCAGCTCGGTTTCCTTGTGCCAGATCATCGAGACCTTCGCCCCGGCCGCCTCGAAGGCCATGGCGAGATCGCGGTCGCAGTTGGAGCCGGGAAAGACGATGACGCCCGCGTGCATCAGCCGATCTCCACCCGGTAGCTTTCGATCACCGTGTTGGCCAGCAGCTTCTCGCACATCTCGCGCACCTGTGCCTCGGCCTTCGCCGGGTCGCTCTCGGCCAGTTCCAGCTCGATCACCTTGCCCTGGCGCACGCTCTCGACCCCTTCGAAGCCGAGCGCGGCCAGCGCGTGGCGCACCGCCTCGCCCTGCGGGTCGAGAACGCCCTGCCTGAGCATCACCTGCACACGTGCCTTCATGTCCTTCTTCCCCGGTTGTGCGCCGCCCGCCCGCGCGGCGCGTTCAGTTGATCAGCGTCGGCTTGGGCGCATGGGTGATGTTGGAGGGCAGCACGCCGAGGCGGCGGGCGACCTCGGTGTAGGCATCCGCGAGGCTTCCCAGATCGCGGCGGAACACGTCCTTGTCGAGCTTCTGGCCGGTCTCGATGTCCCACAGCCGGCAGCTGTCGGGGCTGATCTCGTCGGCGACGATCAGGCGCATGTAGTCGCCGTCCCAGATGCGGCCGATCTCGATCTTGAAGTCGATCAGCCGGATCCCGACCCCGTACATCACCCCCGAGAGGAAATCGTTCACCCGCAGGGCTAGGGCGACGATGTCGTCCATGTCCTGCTGCGTGGCCCAGCCGAAGGCGATGATGTATTCCTCGGGCACCAGCGGATCGCCCAGCTTGTCGTCCTTGTAGGAAAACTCGACGATCGGGCGCGGCAGCTGGGTGCCCTCGTCCATGCCCAGACGCTCGGCCATGGAACCCGCGGCGTAGTTGCGCACGATGACCTCCAGCGGAATGATTTCCACCTGGCGGATCAGCTGCTCGCGCATGTTGAGGCGGCGGATGAAGTGGGTCGGCACGCCGATGGCGTTGAGCCCCTTCATGAAGAACTCCGACAGGCGGTTGTTGAGCACCCCCTTGCCCTCCACCGTCGCCTTCTTCTCGGCGTTGTAGGCGGTGGCGTCATCCTTGAAATACTGCACCAGGGTGCCGGGTTCGGGCCCCTCGTAAAGGATCTTCGCCTTGCCTTCGTAAATTTTCTTGCGCCGTGCCATGAGGGCCTCCGCTCGCGGGGCGGCGCAACAGGCGGCCCGCCCTTTCGGCGCCCGTATATGCGATGATGTGATCTGCCGCAAGAACGCCCCTGCCCCTTGAAGCAGGGCCCTGCACGGGGCATATCTGAGGTAACGGAACATCAGCCCGAAAGGAATGACATGACCACCTTCGACGAACGCGAAAACGCCTTCGAATCCAAGTTCGCCCATGACGAGGCGATGCAGTTCAAGGCCACGGCGCGGCGCAACAAGCTGCTGGGCCTGTGGGCCGCCGAACTGCTGGGCAAGAGCGGCGCCGAAGCCGAGGCCTATGCGATGGAGGTGGTGAAATCGGATTTCGAGGAAGCCGGCGACGAGGACGTCTTCCGCAAGCTGGCCGGCGATCTGGGCGACAGGGCCGACGAGGCGCTGATCCGCGCCAAGATGACAGAGCTGCGCGCGGTGGCCGAAGAACAGATCCTGCAGGAGGGCTGAACCTCCCGCCCCGCCCGACGGCAGACGGCATGAAACGCGCGGCCCGCGGGCGGCGCGTTTTTCGTCTTGCCCGGCCGGGCGCCCTACCCCGCCAGCGCCTTGCCCAGGCGCGGCAGGCCCGCCTTTTTCATCAACTTCCTGATCTCCCAGTCCTCGCCCGAAAGCCGCTCTGCCTCGGAACGCACGGCTTCGGCGGCGGCGCGAATCTCATCCGGCGCCTCGCTGTGGAGCGCCCGCAGGAAGGCGTCGGGATGGGTCACGCGCAGCCCGTGCCCGGCCAGGGTGCGGGCCGGGAAATCGCGCAGGTTGAGGGTGACGATCACCTCCGCACCCCCGGCGATGGCGGCCGCCAGCACGTGCCGGTCGGCCGGATCGGGCAGATCCAGCGTCGCCTCGAGGGCGGGATCCCCGGCCACCTCCCGCCCCGGCCATGCCCCGCGCATGAGCGCGATCTCGCCGCGCGCCACCGCCTGCTGCTCCTCGCCCAGCTTCGCCGCCGCGCGGGCCCATTCCTCCAGGATGCGGGCCGACCACAGCGGCTTGAACAGCCCGCGCCGGGCCACCCCCAGCAGCACCTCGCGCATCACCGTGGGGTACAGCACACAGGCATCAAGCAGCGCCCTCATCCGGACAGCCTGTAGAACAGCGCCTTGAGATAGCCGCTCTCGGCCAGTTGCGGCAGCTGCGGGTGATCGGGGCCGGCAAAGCCGGTGTGGATCAGCTGCGCCGCCCGCCCGGCCCGGCCGATGCCACGATTGCAGGCAGCACGAAAGCGCGCAAGATCGGCCGCGTGCGAGCATGAGCACAGGCCCAGATACCCCCCCGGGCGCACCAGCGGCGCGGCCAGCTTCGCCACCCGCTCATAGGCGCGCAGCCCCGCCTCCAGGGCCTGTCTGGAGGGCGCAAAGGCCGGCGGATCGCAGATCACCAGATCGAAGCGCGCGCCCTCGGCGGCCAGATCCTGAAGCGCCGCGAAGGCATCGGCCTTGCGGGTCTCGAAACGCGCCACCACGCCGCTGGCCCGCGCCCCCTGGCGGGCCAGCTCCAGCGCCGCGGCCGAACCGTCCACCGCCAGCGCAGAGGCCGCCCCGCCGGCCAGCGCCGCCAGGGAAAACCCGCCCACATGGGAAAACACGTCCAGCACCCGCGCCCCGCGCGCCAGCCGGGCGGCAAAGGCATGGTTGGGGCGCTGGTCGTAGAACAGCCCCGTCTTCTGCCCGCTCAGCAGATCGGCCATGTAGGTGGCACCGTTCATCGGCACCGGCATCGGCCCCTCGACCGTTCCGGCCAGCACCACGGTTTCCTCGGCCAGCCCCTCCGCCTTGCGGGCCCGGCCATGGCCGCCCAGCACCACGTTGCGCACCCCGCATGCCGCCTGCACCGCAACGGCGATCTCGTCGCGGCGCCGATCGGCCCAGGCGGCGTTGGGCTGGATCACCGCGGTATCGCCGAAACGGTCAATCACCACCCCCGGCAGCCCGTCGCCCTCGGCATGGACGAGGCGGTAGAAGGGGGCCTCGAAGAGGCGCTCCCGCAAGGCCAGCGCGGCACCGATCCGGGCCCGAAGCCAGGCCGGCCCGATCTCGGCGGTGATGTCGCGATCAAGCATGCGGCAGAAGATACGGCTGGCGGGGTTGACCGCCACCAGCCCCAGCGGCCGGCGCTCGGCATCCTCAAGCACCGCGATGGTGCCGGGGGCGAGCGCACGGGTGCGCCGGTCGGTGACGACCTCGTTGTCATAGGCCCAGGGAAAGCCGTGGCGAATGGCGCGCGCATTGGCCTTGGGGCGCAGCCGGACGACGGGAAGGGAAGGCTTGGTCATGCCCTCCTCCTACCGGCTTGCGGCGGGAGGGAAAAGACCGCCCTGCCCTTGCTGCCTGCATCGCGATGCGGCACGCCGGGCGCCCCGTTCGCTGCCCGGGCCGGAGCCCGAACGTTCAACCGGATACGAAAATCCCGGCCAGAGGCCGGGATCGTGCACGCGGCGCTGGCGGTACGGCTCAAGCCGTCTGTTTCGCCCGGTTCGGGGCCAGCGCATGCAGCCGGGCGCTCAGCCAGCGGCGCAGCGCGCGAAAGCCCTCGGCCGCGGCTTCCGCCCGCAGCTGGCGGGCGCGGATGTAGATGTCGGCGGTATCCTGCCCGGCAATTCTGGTACGATATTCCATGGCCATGCTCCTTCGTCAGGGTGGGTGATCGCTGCCCACAAGGTAGGCAATGCTGCCCCGAACACATCGCCCAAATCCGCATTCCCGCCATGCACGGGGCGAAGGGTTCGGGCAGGTTCTTGTTGTTAGCGCTAACGGAGCATGCTAACAGGCGTCTCGACAACAACAGCCGGTATCGCGATGCTCAACCCGAAACTGCTCGACGTCACAGCCCGCATCATCCGCCGCAGCCGGAAGGCGCGCACGGCCTATCTGCAACGCATGG
>JALSGY010000467.1 GCA_026982515.1 Paracoccaceae bacterium | reverse complement strand
GAGATCGCCCAGGTGACCATCTTCCGCGGCAAGCATACCGCCAAGGTCTGGTTCCAGGACATCTACAAGAACCCGAAATACGACATCGCCCTGCGCGGCGGCGACCGGATCCTGGTGGAGGGCGACTCCCGTTCGTTCACTGCACTCGGCGCCACCGGGACACAAAACCGCGTGCCCTTCGACAGCCAGGCGATCTCGGCCATCGAGGCCATCGCCCAGGTGGGCGGGCTGTCCTCGGCCACTGCCGATCCCACCGGGGTGTTCGTGTTCCGCAACGAAGCCGCCGAGATCGCCAACGAGGTGCTCGGCCGGGATGATCTGGTGGGCCCCCAGCGGATGGTCTACGTGCTTGACCTGACCCGCCCCAACGGGGTGTTCCTGGCCCGCGATTTCGTGATCCGCGACGGCGATACCGTCTATGTCACCGAGGCCCCCTTCGTGCAGTGGTCCAAGACCCTCAACGCGGTGCTGGGCACGCTCAACGCCGCCGACACGATCAGCACGCTGGCCAGGGTCTCCGGCCTCTGACGCCGGCATGATCCGCAAACGCGACGATGCCGCCGGGGCTGCAAGACCCCGGCGGCTGTTCGTCTACAATGGCGGTTTCCTCACCCGCCGGCGCATCCGGCGCATCCTGCAGCTGGCCGGCTGGGAGATCCGCCTCGGCCGGCCGGGGCCGGAGGACTGGGTCGGCGTGTGGGGGGCAAGCCCCACCGCATCACGCGGCGAGGCGGTGGCAAGACGCAGCGGCGCGCCGGTGCTGCGTGTGGAGGATGCCTTCCTGCGCTCGGTCCTGCCGGGGCGGGCGGGTGCACCGCCCATCGGGCTGTGCCTGGACGGCCGCGGGGTGCATTTCGACAGCTCACGCCCTTCCGATCTGGAGCATCTGCTTGCCACTCATCCGCTGGACGACACCGTCCTGCTGGATCGCGCCCGCGCCCTGATCGAACGTATCCGCCACGCGCATCTGTCGAAATACAACGCCTTCGACCCCGAAGCGGAGGTGCCCGAAAGCCCCTACGTGCTGGTGATCGACCAGACCAGGGGCGATGCCTCGATCGCACGGGGGGGCGCCTCGGCCGCCACCTTCCACGAGATGCTGGTGCATGCGCAGACCGAGAACCCCGGCGCCCGCATCGTCATCAAGACCCACCCCGAAACCGCCGCCGGCCATCGCGAGGGCCATTTCACCCCGGCCGATGCCTCCGGGCGGATCACCCTGCTCGAGGCCCCGGTCAGCCCGTGGAAGCTGATGGAAGGGGCCACCGCCGTCTATACCGTCTCGTCGCTGATGGGTTTCGAGGCCATCTTCGCCGGCCACCGCCCCCGGGTCTTCGGCCAGCCCTTCTATGCCGGCTGGGGCCTGACCGGGGACGAAAACCCGGTGGCCCGGCGCGAACGCCGCCTCAGCCGCGCCCAGCTGTTCGCCGCGGCGATGATCCTCTATCCCACCTGGTACGACCCCTGCCGCGACCGGCTGTGCAGCCCCGAGGAGGCCGTAAACCAGCTGCAGGCCGAGGCCCGCGCCTGGCGCGAGGACCGGGCCGGATACGTTGCCACCGCCATGAGCCGCTGGAAGCGCCCGCACATGCGGGCCTTCTTCGGCCGCCACAGGCCGCTGATCTTCCGTGACCCGCCCGGGCGTGCGGCCCTCACCGCCAGGGCCACCGGCCGGCGGCTGATGATCTGGGCCAGTCGCGCCCCGCGCGATCTGCCCGGCCTGCGTGTCGAGGATGGTTTCCTGCGTTCGCGCGGGCTGGGGGCGGGGCTCGTTCCGCCGCTTTCGCTGGTGAGCGACGATCTCGGCATCTACTACGATCCTTCCCGGGAAAGCCGGCTGGAACGGCTGATTGCCGCCTCCGCGAACCTGCCTCCGGCATGTCTGGCGCGCGCCGAGGCCCTGGTGCGCATGCTGGTCCGCGCCCGGCTGAGCAAATACAACCTCGACGCCCCGCCGCTGCCCGAACTCCCGGCAGGCCACCGCATCCTGGTGCCCGGCCAGGTCGAGGACGACGCCTCGATTCTCACCGGCTGCCCCGGGGCGGCCAGCAACCTCGAACTGCTCGAACGCACCCGCGCCGAAAACCCCGGGGCGGTGATCCTCTACAAGCCCCACCCCGATGTCGAGGCCGGCCTGCGCCCCGGCGCGCTGAGCCGCGACGAGGTGCTGCGCCACGCCGACTTGGTGCTGGAACGGGCCGATCCGGTGGCACTGATCGAGGCCGTGGACGAAATCTGGACCCTGACCTCCCTGACGGGGTTCGAGGCGCTTTTGCGCGGCAAGCCCGTCACCTGCCTCGGCCTGCCCTTCTATGCCGGCTGGGGCCTCACCCGCGATCTGGAGCCCGCACCCGAGCGCCGCCGCGCCCGGCCCACGCTGGCCGGGCTGGCCCATGCGGCACTGATCGACTACCCCCGCTACCTCGATCCGGTTTCCAGCCTGCCCTGCCCGCCGGAAACCGCCGCCTGGCGGTTGAGCCGCGGCGCCATCCCGCGCCCCGGACCGCTCAACCGCCTGGCCGCCCGCCTGCAACATCTGTTGCCGCGCGCCACCTGAGCGCCCTTGCGCATCGCTCTATCCTGCGTGCGAGGCCATGAATTCAGTGGATCTTTCGAAGAAGAACGCCCGTATGGAGGGCCTTTCCATCAGGATTTCATGCTGGGCGCCGGGCACCCGTTCGAGGTGGCCGTTCATCCATTTTTCCATGACAAGGTGGATTGCGGGCTGATCGACGATGGTCTCGTGGGTGCCAAGGAAGGTCAGGGCCGGCCGGGCGGGGGGCGCCATGGCCCGCAGCCGGCGGGTTTCGAGCAGGGCCTCGTACAGCCAGCGCAGGCTGGGCCCGGCGATGGTCAGCTCGGGGTGTTCGCGGGCGTGGCGCTGCATGTAGGCGAACATCTCCGGATCGGAGGTCAGGGCGTTTTCCTCGAAGGGGGTATTCAGCACGTAGGTTACCCGGTCGGTGCTGGGGGCAAAGCTGGCGCCGCGGCCCAGCCGGCTGGCCAGCCACGAGATCGCCCAGGCGAAGGGGCGGGTGGGGCGCGACATCTGGATGCCCCACATCGGCGCCGAGAAGAGGGCCGCCCTGACTGGCAGCCCCTCGTGCAGGGCGCGCAGGCCGATGCAGCCGCCCATGGAATGGCCCAGCAGGAACCACGGCCCGGGGCAGTCCAGCTGACGCGCCATTTCCGTCAGCGCCACCACGTCAAGCTGGTAGTCGGCAAAGGCCCCCACGTGGCCCACCAGCGGATCGGCTGTCAGCCGGTCCGCCAGCCCCTGGCCGCGCCAGTCGACGGCGATCGTGCCATAGCCCAGCCCGGCCAGATCGGCGGCTGTGCGTCCGTATTTTTCCACATACTCGGTGCGGCCGGGAAACAGCAGCACCGTGCCCCGCTTTCCGCCCGGCCACCAGGCGGCGCGGATGCGCACCCCGTCGCCGGCCTTCAGCCACCACGCCCGGCCCCCCGCCGGGCCCTCTGCCATCTCGTTGTAAAGCGGGGCCTCTTCCATCTCAGGTCAGCGCCGAGCCGAGCTGCATGGCCAGCCCCATGTCGCCGTCCACCGTCAGCTTGCCGGACATGAAGGCGGCGGTGGGGTTGAGCTCGCCTTCCAGCATCGCCTGGAAGGTCTCGGCATCGGCGGTCAGGGTGACATCGGCCTCTTCGTCGCCGGCGCGCGCCCCGTCGGGGCCGATCATCACCGCGCCCTCGCCCTCGATGACGAACTTGGCGCTTCCCTCGAAACCCGCTTCCATCTTCTCGTTGAGGGCCTTGACGGCGGCGTCGATTACATCGCTCATGAAATTTCCTCTCTTTGTGACCGGCTTGCAGGTGGCATTCGTGCCCCGGTGCGCTACATTCGCCACCGATATGCTCATACTGGCCGGCAAATTCAAATCCGTCGTTACGGCACTTTTCGTGACAATTGCCCTGATTCAGCCCCTTTCGGCGCAATCGGGCCGGCTCGACGGGCTGTTCGAGCGGCTGGCCCGGGCCGGAGAGGGCGAGTGGCAGGCCATCGAGGAAGATATCTGGAATGCCTGGTCGCACTCGGGTTCGGCGGCGATGGACCTGCTGCTGGAGCGCGGCCGCAAGGCGATGCAGGCCGAGGACTGGGAAGCGGCGATCGCCCATTTCACCGCGCTCATCGACCACGCGCCCGATTTCCCCGAAGGCTGGAACGCCCGCGCAACCGCCTATTTCAACGCCGGCCTCTACGGTCCGGCGCTGGCCGATATCGCCCGCACGCTTGAGCTGGAGCCGCGCCATTTCGGGGCGCTCACGGGGCTTGGGGTGATTCTCGAGGAGAGCGGCAATGGCAAGGCCGCGCTGGAGGCCTATCGCCGGGCGCTGGCTATACATCCGCGCAAGCCCGAAATAAAAGAAGCCGTCGAAAGACTGGAAAAAGAGCTCGGCGGCACCGAACTCTGACATCTGACAGTACGGAGCGGACAGGATGGCCGAGCAGTCAAGGATCACTGCGGTCCTCGGCCCGACGAACACCGGCAAGACCCATTACGCGATCAAGCGGATGCTGGGCCACCGCACCGGTGTCATCGGTCTGCCGCTGCGTCTGCTGGCGCGCGAGGTCTACGAGCGGGTGGCGGCGCTGAGGGGCGCCGGGGTGGTGGCGCTGATCACCGGCGAAGAGCGCATCGTGCCCGAAGGCGCCCGCTACTGGGTGTGCACCGTCGAGGCCATGCCCGAGGGGCTGGGGACGGAGTTTCTGGCCGTCGACGAGATCCAGCTGTGCGCCGATCCCGAGCGAGGGCATGTGTTCACAGACCGGCTGCTGCGCGCCCGCGGTCGCCACGAGACGCTGTTCATGGGGGCCGATACCATGCGCGCGGCGATTGCGGAGCTGGTACCGAAGGCGCGGTTCCTCCGCCGCGAGCGCTTCTCGAAGCTGACGTTCACCGGCGAGAAGAAGATTTCCCGCATGAGCCCGCGTTCGGCCATCGTCGGTTTCTCGGTGGAAAACGTCTATGCCATTGCCGAGCTTCTGCGCCGTCAGAAGGGGGGCGCGGCGGTGGTGATGGGGGCGCTCAGCCCGCGCACCCGCAACAAGCAGGTGGAGATCTACCAGAACGGAGACGTGGATTACCTGGTGGCCACCGATGCCATCGGCATGGGGCTCAACCTCGATATCGACCACGTCGCCTTTTCCTCGCTCACCAAGTTCGACGGCCGGCGGATGCGCCCGCTCATGCCCGGCGAACTGGCCCAGATCGCCGGCCGGGCCGGGCGCTACCTCGACGACGGCACCTTCGGCACGACCGGCGAGGCCGGGCGTCTGGGGCCGGAGGTGGCCGAAGCCATCGAGGAGCACCGCTTTGCACCGGTGCGCAAGCTGCAATGGCGCAATGCGCGGCTGGAGTTCGGCTCGCTGGCGCATCTGCTGGCCTCGCTGGAGGCGCGCACCGACGACCCCTGGCTTGCGCGCGTGCGCGAAAGCGATGATCTGCGCGCATTGAAATCGCTGGCCGGGCTGGGCGAGGTGCGGGCGCGGGCCTCTTCTCCGGCCAGCGTGCGGTTGTTGTGGGACGTGTGTCGGATTCCCGATTTCCGGGGCATCTCGGCGGCCGAACATGCCGGTCTTCTGGAGAAGATCTTCACCTTCCTGCACGAACATGGCCGGGTGCCCGACGAGTGGCTTGCCGCCCAGGTGCGGCGCATCGACCGGGTGGAGGGCGACATCGACACGCTCTCCAGGCGGCTGGCCTATGTCCGCACCTGGACCTACGTGGCCCAGCGCCGGGGCTGGGTGGATGATGAATCCCGTTGGCGTGAGGAGACGCGCGCGGTAGAAGACCGATTGTCGGATGCGCTGCACAGCGCCCTGACGCAGAGATTCGTTGATCGGCGGACAAGCGTTCTGCTTCGCCGGTTGAAGCAGAAGGAGAGCCTCGTGGCGAAGGTGAACGACAAGGGTGAGGTGACGGTCGAGGATCAGTTCGTGGGCCGTCTTGAGGGGTTTCGCTTCAGACAGGATGCCTCCGCCACCCCGGACCAGGCGAAAACGCTTGCCAGCGCTGCCATGCAGGCCCTGAAGCCTGAGTTCCACCTGCGGGCCGATCGTTTCTACAACGCCCCCGATACCGAGATCGACTTCACCGAACAGGGCGGCCTGATGTGGGGCGAACATGCGGTGGGCAAGCTGGTGGCCGGGCCGGAGCCGCTCAGGCCGCAGGTGGTGGCCTTCGTCGACGAGGGCGCGGGGGAAGAGGTGGCCGCCAGGGTCCGGCGCCGGTTGCAGCATTTCATCGACCGCAAGATCGCCACCTTGTTCGAGCCGCTGCTGGCCATGAGCCGCGACGAGGCGCTCACCGGGCTGGCGCGCGGCTTCGCCTTCCGGCTGGTGGAGAACTTCGGCATCATCCCGCGCGAGAAGGTGGCCGCCGAGGTCAGGGAACTGGATCAGGAAATGCGTGGGGCGCTGCGCAAGCACGGGGTGCGTTTCGGCCAGTTCACCATCTTCATGCCGCTGTTGCTGAAACCGGCACCCACCCGGCTGCGGCTGGTGCTCTGGTCCCTGGCCAGGGGGCTTGACGAGTTTCCCGAAAGTCCGCCGCCGGGGCTGGTGACCATCCCGGTGGCCGAGGGCGCGCCGGAGGGCTATCACGCCATGTCGGGCTATCGCCGGGCCGGCAGCCGGGCGATCCGCATCGACATGCTGGAGCGGCTGGCCGACCTGCTGCGTACCTGCGACAGCCGCGCCGGCTTCGAGGCCAATCCGGACATGCTCTCGATTACCGGCATGACGCTGGAGCAGTTCGCCGACCTGATGCAGGGGCTGGGCTACCGGGCCGAGCGGGGCACTCGCGAGAAAGTGAAGACGGCATCTGCCGCGGCGCCTGCCGAAACCGCCCCAGCCGAAACGGCCGGGGCCGCCGAAGGTGCAGAGCCCGGCAGCGCGGCGCCGAAGGAAGCCTCGCCCGCCCCGCAGGAAGAGGCGCCCACCACCGCCGGGGAACCGCCGCAGGATGCAACGGAAGGCGATGCCGCGGCAGAGGACGGCCCCGAGATGGAAGTCTTCTACGTCTTCACCTGGCGCGGGAACCGGCCCGGGCGGTCTGCGGGCAAGGCGCGCCCCGCCGGGCAGGGCAAGCCGCGCGGCAAGCCGAAGGGCAAGCGCCCGCCCAAGGGCGGCAACAAGCCCCGAAAGTTTACCGCCCGCCCGCCGAAAAAAGACGAAATCGACCCCGACAACCCCTTTGCCGCCGCGCTCATGGGGCTGAAGGACAAGGGCTGAGTGGCCGACGCCCCGGCCCATATCCGCCTCGACAAGTGGCTGTGGTATGCGCGTTTCTTCAAGACCAGGAGCCTGGCCGCGAAGGTGGTCTCGGCGGGGCATGTGCGGGTCAATTCCGCCCGGGTCGGCAAGCCGGCCCACGCCATCGGCCCCGGCGATACGCTGACCTTTCCGCAGGGGCGCCGAATCAGGGTGGTAAGGCTGCTTGCGGTGGGCCGCCGCCGCGGCCCGGCCCCCGAGGCCCGGGCGCTTTACGAAGACCTTACCCCCGAATCGGGCGGCGCTGCCGATTCGCCCGTCCCGAGAGCGGGCCAGAGGCCGACCAAGAAAGACCGCCGCGCCATGCGCCTTTCCCGCGACGGGTGGCTTGAATGATCCGGCACAACGGTCTAGCTAGACCGGCGAACCGCAACGCCAGAGTGTTCCCGCCATGACCTACATCGTCAACGACAACTGCATCGCCTGCAAATACACCGACTGCGTCGAGGTCTGCCCGGTGGATTGTTTCTACGAGGGCGAGAACATGCTGGTGATCCACCCCGACGAATGCATCGACTGCGGCGTGTGCGAGCCCGAGTGCCCCGCCGACGCGATCCGCCCGGACACCGAGCCGGACATGGAGAAATGGGTCGAATTCAACCGTAAATATGCGGAAATGTGGCCGGTGATCATCTCCAAGAAGGATCCGCTGCCCGGTGCTGACGAGCGCGCCGGCGAAGAGGGCAAGCTGGAAAAGTACTTCTCCGAAAAGCCCGGCGAAGGCGGCTGACGGCGGTTTTCGCCCCGGTTCCGCCGCGGGCCTTTGAAAAAGCCCGGTTTTTTGCTATATTGGCAGTGTAAACAACATTGGGGATATGTTCTCGCCGGGGCGGAGGTCCGTGCCGGTGTATATTTTGCTCCGGAAAACGGGATGAAACGGGAAGATGTGTGTGTTCCCGGCATGAACGTGACGCTCCGGATCCCCCGCATGAGGAAGACACTTGCATGAGCAAAAAGAGAAAACTCGAGTTCCGCCCCAACGACTTCGTCGTTTACCCCGCGCACGGGGTGGGCAAGATCATCTCGATCGAGAAGCAGGAGATCGCCGGCATCGAGCTGGAGCTCTTCGTCATCTCCTTCGAGAAGGACAAGATGACCTTGCGGGTTCCCACCCACAAGGCCACCGAGGTGGGTATGCGCTCGCTCAGTTCCCCCGACGTGGTGTCGAAGGCGATGAACACGCTCAAGGGCAAGGCCAAGGTCAAGCGGGCCATGTGGTCGCGCCGGGCGCAGGAATATGAACAGAAGATCAACTCGGGCGACCTGATCGCGATTGCCGAGGTGGTGCGCGATCTGCACCGCACCGACGATCAGCGCGAGCAGAGCTATTCCGAACGCCAGCTCTACGAGGCCGCGCTGGAGCGGCTGACCCGCGAAGTCGCCGCGGTGTCCGGCTCCGACGAGGGCGAGGCACAGAAGAAGGTGGACGCAGTGCTGCTTTCCCGCGCCGCCTGATCGGGCATCGAAAACGCCAACTGGCCGCAGCCTCCCGGGGCCGCGGCCTTTTTCATGGCAAATTCCGCGCAGGCCGTCAGACGATGGCGGCAAGCACCGCCAGCGCGCCGATCTCGGCCAGCTGCTGGGTGGCGCCCAGCACGTCGCCGCTCTGGCCGCCGACCTTGGCGATGGCCAGCCGCGCCATGACCCAGCCCGCGGCCGCCACGACCAGGGCCGCACCGATCGCGGCAAAACCCGCAAAGGTCAGCCCCAGGATCATGCCCACCAGCGCGGCCATGATTACCGTGTCGTTATCCGGCTGGCCGGTGCCCGCCGACAGCCCGTCGCGGCGTGCGGGACTTATCCAGCCCGCGACGGCGGCCACCGGCACCCGCGACAGGGCGGCTGAGGCCACCAGCGGGCCCAGCACATGGCCGGAGGAAAACAGGATCACCAGCGCCGACCAGCGCGCCAGGAGCGAGAGCACCAGCGCGATCACCCCGTAGGTGCCGATCCGGCTGTCGCGCATGATCGCAAGCCGCGATTGGCGCTCCTGCCCGCCCCAGAACCCATCGGTGCAATCGGCCAGCCCGTCTTCATGCATGGCGCCGGTGAGCATGATCATGAGTGCCAGCGCCAGCGCCGCCGTCAGCATCGCGCCCAGTCCGGCCCACAGCGCCAGCCAGGCGGCAATGCCCACCGGAAGGGCCACGATCGCCCCGGCCAGCGGCCAGGCCCAGGCGGCCCTGGCGCCGCGGTTGCCGTCGGCTGCAACCGGCAGGCGGGTAAGCAGGCCGAGCGCTTCGGTGATGTCTTCGGGCCGCAGGCGGGCGGTGTCGTTTCCGGACATGGATGCGCCCCTTTCTTCCCTTGCCATTCGTTCGCAACGGATAAAGAGATGTGGCAGCGCAATCAACGGAAAGAAGACCATGAGCAGATTCGCCTCCCTCGCCGATTTTCGTGAAATCCTCAAGGCCCAGCCCGGCCCCGATGCCGGCGCCGCCAGGGCGGCCGACGAGCGCAACGCCCAGCTGACGAAGCCGCCTGCGGCGCTCGGCCG
>JALSGY010000466.1 GCA_026982515.1 Paracoccaceae bacterium | reverse complement strand
TCCACCGCGCCGGCCCAGTCGTGATGCAGGGGGCGGGCGGGCGTCGCAGGCGCGCTGCCCAGCGGCGGCGGAGGCGGGGTGCGGCTTTCCAGCCCGTGCAGGATGCCACCGAGAATGGCGGCCAGCGCCAAGTAGGGGTTGGCATCGGCACCGCAGATCCGGTGCTCAAGGCGTGCCGCGGGCCCCGAGGCCCGGGGGATGCGCACCGCCGCGCCGCGGTTGTCGAGCCCCCAGTCGGGCGCGCAGGGAGCAAAGCTGCCAGGCCCGAAGCGGCGGTAGGAGTTGAGATGCGGGGCGAAGATCGCCTGCATCTCGCGCATGCTGGAGAGTACGCCCGCCACGGCTGCGCCCAGGGCCTCGGAAAGCCCCTCTTCGGCGGCGAAGATGTTTGCGCCCGCCTCGTCCAGCAGCGAGACATGCACATGCATGCCGTTGCCGGGCTGACCGGCATAGGGTTTGGCCATGAAGGTGGCCTCGAGCCCGTGTTCCGCCGCTACCGCGCGCACCAGCCGCCGGAACAGCACCGCCGTGTCGGCCGCGGCGAGCACATCGTCGCTGTGGTGAAAGTTGATCTCGAACTGGCCGGGGCCGTATTCGGCGACCAGCGTGTCGGTGGGCAGGCCCTGCGCCTGAGCCGCCTTCACGATGCCGGCCATCACCGGGCGGGCGCGGGCCAGCACCTCCATGTCGTAGTTCTGGGTGTCCGGGGTCAGGGCGGGAGGCTCGGGCGGGGCTTCGGCGCAAGGGCGCGGCTGCAGCAGGTAGAATTCCAGCTCGGTGGCCACCACCGGGCGCAGGCCGCGTTCGGCGAAGCGGCCGATGATCCGGGCCAGCAGTTCGCGCCCCGAAAGCGGGCTTGTGCCGCCTTCGGGGGTGAGCATCTCCACCTGCACCTGGGCAATGTTGCCGCCCGCCCAGGGCACCGGCTTGAGCGTGCCCGCCACCGGTACGAGCTGGCCGTCGGGATCGCCGGCGACGATGCCGAGGCCGGTATCCTCCACCTCGGCGCCAAGGATGTTGGGCGCATAGGTGGACAGCGGCAGGCGCACCTCCCCCGATGCCAGCTTGCCTGCCTGCTCGCCCGGCAGCCACTTGCCGCGCAACACCGCGTTGATGTCGCACAGCAGCAGCTCGATGCGCTCGGGGCGGCCGTGGACGGCGCAATGCGCCTCGTATTCGCTGATGAAGTCGTCTGTCATGTCACTGCTGCCCGTTCTTCGCGCCGCTGCCGGATGATTGCGCGCTTGGAGACCAGCGAGGCCGAGATCACGCCGACGCTGACCAGCACGATCAGGATCGTGGACAGGGCGTTGATTTCGGGGCTGACACCCAGGCGCACGGCGGAGAAGATCTTGATCGGCAGGGTCGTCGAGGAGGGCCCCGAGGTGAAGGAGGCGATCACCAGATCGTCAAGGGACAGGGTGAACGCCAGCAGCCAGCCCGAAATGACGGCCGGGGCGATGATCGGCAGGGTGACCGAGCGGAAGGCATCGAACGGGGTGCAGCCCAGATCGAGCGCGGCCTCCTCCAGCGAGCGGTCGAAACTGGCCAGCCGCGAGGAGACCACCACCGAGACGTAGCACATGGAAAAGGTGGTATGGGCGAGGATGATGGTGAACACCCCGCGATCGAGACCGATGGAGATGAACAGCAGGAGCAGCGACAGCCCCATGATCACGTCGGGCATCACCAGGGGCGCGTAGATCATGCCCGAAAACAGGGTGCGCCCGAAAAAGCGGCCGCCGCGCACCAGGGCGTAAGCGGCCATCGTGCCCAGAACGGTTGCCACTGTCGAGGAAACCAGCGCCACCTTGAGCGTCACCCAGGCGGCATCGAGGAAGGCCTCGTTGCGCATCAGCTCGCCATACCATTTCGTCGAGAAGCCGGCCCAGACGGTGACCAGCTTGGACTTGTTGAAGCTGTAGATGATCAGGATCACCATCGGCAGGTAGAGGAAGGCGAAGCCGAAGGTCAGCGAGGTGGCGTTGAACCAGGAGAACCGGCGGGTCATTGCTCCTGCTCCCTCTGGCGTTGCTCGTTGCGCTGGAACAGGATGATCGGCACCACCAGAATCAGCAGAAGCACCACCGCCACGGCGCTGGCTACCGGCCAGTCGCGGTTGGAGAAGAACTCTTCCCACAGCACCTTGCCGATCATCAGCGTGCGCGAGCCGCCCAGCACCGAGGGAATGACGAACTCGCCTATCGCGGGGATGAATACCAGGAAGCAGCCGGCGATCACCCCGGCCCGCGCCAGCGGCACGGTGACCAGCCAGAAGGCCTGCAGCCGGGAGCAGCCCAGATCTTCGGCCGCCTCCAGCAGGGAGTCGTCGAGTTTTTCCAGCGAGGCGTAGATCGGCAGGATCATGAAGGGCAGGTAGGTGTAGACGATGCCGATATAGACCGCGATGTTGGTGTTGAGGATGGTCAGCGGCTCGGAGATCAGGCCCGTCCAGAGCAGGAACTGGTTGAGCAGCCCCTGCTGGCTGAGGATGCCCATCCAGGAATAGACCCGGATCAGGAAACTGGTCCAGAAGGGCAGGATCACCAGCATCATCAGCGTGGGCCGCCACGCGTCGGAGGCCCGCGACATGCCGTAGGCGATGGGAAAGCCGACGATCAGGGTGATCAGCGTGGACAGCGCGGCGATCCTGAGGCTGGAGAGATAGGCCCGCCAGTAGAGATCGTCCTCGGTGAGAAAGACGAAATTCTCGAAGTCGAGCTGCGAGAAGAACTCTTTCAGCCCCGTCCAGCCAGCGGCGATGTCGAGGGTCGGCACGTAGGGGGGGATCGCCAGGGCCATGTCGGACAGCGAGATCTTCAGCACGATCCCGAAGGGGACGAGGAACAGCGCCAGCAGCCAGGCGTAGGGCAGGGCGATCAGCAGGGCGCGGCGCAGGTTCATGGCCGGGGCCTCATCCGTGACCGGGCAGGAGGATGCCTGCGGTTTCGGTGAAGGAGAGCCATACCCGATCGTCCCAGTTGAAGCTGCGCCGGGAAATCCTGCGGTTGTTGGCGATCTGGGCCTTGATGACCTGGCCTTCGGGCAGCTGCACATGGTAGGTCGAGGTGCTGCCCAGATAGGCGATGTCCAGCACCGTGCCCTCGATCGCATTCAGCGCGCCTTCGGGGCGTTCGGCGGTGATGGCGATCTTCTCGGGGCGGATGGCCAGGGAGCAGGGGCCCGAGGCGGGGATGTCGTCGCGCTCGGAGACGGCGGTGAAGGGCGCTTTCCCTTCGGCCCAGGTGAATTCGTAGCGGTTGTCCCCAAGGGCGCGGGCATGGCCGCGGAAGATGTTCACCTCGCCGATGAAATCGGCCACGTAGAGGGAATTGGGGTTTTCGTAGATGCCGTCCGGGGTGGCCACCTGTATCAGGCGGCCGTGGTCCATCACCGCCACCCGGCTGGCCACCGTCATGGCCTCTTCCTGATCGTGCGTGACGATCACGAAGGTGGTGCCGGTCTTTTCCTGGATGTCCATCAGTTCGAACTGGGTCTCCTGGCGCAGCTTCTTGTCGAGCGCGCCCATGGGCTCGTCCAGCAGAAGCAGCCTGGGTGCCTTGGCCAGCGAACGGGCCAGCGCCACGCGCTGCCTCTGGCCGCCGGAGATCTGGTGCGGCTTGCGCCGGGCGAAGGGCTCCAGCCGCACCAGGCGCAGCATTTCCTGCACCCGGTCGGCAATTTCACCCTTCGTCATCTTCGAGCGCTTCAGCCCGAAGGCGATATTCTGTTCCACGGTGAGATGTGGAAAGAGTGCATAGCTCTGGAACATCATGTTCACCGCCCGCCGGTTGGGCGGGACCGGGGCGATGTCGGCCCCGTCGAGCAGAATCGTGCCCTCGGTGGGGGCCTCGAAGCCGGCCAGCATGCGCATCAGGGTGGTCTTGCCGCAGCCCGAGGGGCCGAGCAGGGCGAAGAACTCGCGTTCGTAGATGTCGAGGTTGAGGCTCTCGATGGCGGTGAAATCGCCGAATCTCTTGGTAACGTCGATGAACCTGATGAGCGGCTTCTGCTCCGGGTCTTCCCACGGGGCGAAGACGGTGGGGGATTCCTGCTGCACCATGTTCATCACATTCCGAACGGCCCGCGCCGAACGTTCCGGCGCGGGCCCGGCACCACGATCAGGTGCCGGATTTGATCCGCGTCCACATGCGGGTGACGAAACGCTGCACCTTCGCCGGGTAGGGCGTGGTGGTGTAGAGGTTCTTCAGCGTCTCCTCATCCGGGTAGATGGCCGGATCCTCGAGGATTTCCGGCAGGACGAATTCCTGGCTCGCGAGGTTGCCGTTGGCGTAGTAGACATAGTTCGTCGCCTGCGCCATGTTCTTCGCATCCATGATGAAGTTGAGGAACTTGTGCGCCCCGTCCGGGTTCGGCGCGTCTACCGGAATCGCCATCTGGTCGAACCACATCAGCGCGCCCTCCTTGGGGGCGTTATAGGCGATCTCCACCCCGTTCTCGGCCTCGTCGGCGCGGTCGCGGGCCTGCAGGATGTCGCCCGACCAGCCGAACGCCACGCAGATGTCGCCATTGGCCAGCGCGTTGATGTATTCGGAGTTGTGGAACTTCTGCACATAGGGCCGCACCGCCGAAAGCACCGGCTCGGCCTTGGCGATCACGTCGGTGTCCTGGCTGTCGGGATCTTCGCCCAGATACTTGAGCGCGGCGGGAATCATCTCGGTGGGGGCATCGAGGAAATGCACGCCGCAGGAGGCCAGCTTCTCCATGTTGGCCGGGTCGAAGATCAGCGACAGCGAATCGATCGGCGCATCCTCGCCCAGCACCTCGCGCACCTTGTTCACGTTCACTCCGATGCCGGTGGTGCCCCACATGTAGTTGATCGAATATTCGTTGCCCGGATCATATTGCGCCGTGCGCTCCTTGATCACGTCCCACAGGTTCACGGCGTTGGGCAGCTTGGAGTAATCCAGCTTCTGGAAGGCGCCGGCCTGGATCTGGCGCTGCAGGAAGGTGCCCGATGGCACCACCACGTCATAGCCCGAACCGCCGGCCAGCAGTTTCGTTTCCAGCACCTCGTTGCTGTCGAACACGTCGTAGATCAGCTTCAGCCCGGTCTCTTCCTCGAACTTGCTCAGCAGCTCCTCGTCGATATAGTCCGACCAGTTGTAGACGCGCACCTCTTCCTGGGCGCTCGCAAGCGAGGCGCCGACGGCGAGTGCTGCGGCAAGCGGCAGTATGGATTTCCTCATCTGGATCCTCCCGTGGGTTGGAGAGAGTCGTTCGCCCTCATTCCGATAATTTGATCAAAAGCGGGTGGCAAATGCAACATCGTTTTTCTATGATTGCATGAAAGCCCGGTGCAGGCCAACCGCGATCGGGCGGGTGATGTGAACGGGGCGGAGTGCCGAGATGACCGCAAGTCAACAGACAGGCAGGTTGCCGACCCATGAGGTTGTCTATCGGCGCATCCGGGAGATGGTCCTGTTCGGAGAGCTGGCGCCGGGCCAGCCCGTCACCATCCAGGGGCTGGCCGGCGATCTGGGGGCGGGCATGACGCCGGTGCGCGAGGCGATCCGTCGGCTCACCGCCGAGGGCGCACTGGAGTTTCAGGGCAACCGGCGGGTCTGCGTGCCGGTCCTGACGCTTTCGCAGCTGGACGAGCTGGCCTTCGCCCGCCAGTCCATAGAGCCAAGGCTGGCCTATCTCGCCGCGCAGCGGGCCACCCCCGGGGACATTGCCCATCTGGAGGCGGTGGACGCGGAGCTCAACCGGGCGATCGAGCGGGGCGATGTCCGCGGCTATCTGCAGCACAACCACCGGTTTCACGAAGACCTCTACGCCCTGGCGCAGGCGCGGATTCTGGCCTCGCTTGCCGGCATGCTTCTGCTGCGCGTGGGGCCTTCGCTGCGGGTGGTCTGTGGCCGGTTCGGCACCTACGGCCTGCCCGACCGGCATCGCGATGCGCTTGACGCCATGCGCGCCGGCGATGCCGACGGGGTGGCGCGGGCCATTGGCGCGGACCTGCAGCAGGGGATCGACCAGATCCGCCAGTCGCTGCTGGCCGGGTGAATTTGATCAAATCGGATTGACAGCAGATTATTTGATCATATCCTTCCGCCAGCCGGCAGGGGACGGCCAGGTACCAGGCGCGCACCGGCCCGGGGCCGGCGCAGGCGCCATTTTGATCAGAATCGCGGGGAAATCATGCAACCTCCCTCCAGACCTGCCAGCCCGGACTGGGCGAAGAACCTGCCCGAGGCTTTCCTGTCCTTTCAGGGCGGCCGGCGCATCGAGGAGGTGGAGTGCATCATTCCCGACATCGTCGGCATGTCGCGCGGCAAGGCGATGCCGGCCAGCAAGTTCGCCCCGGCAGAGACGACCTTCCTGCCGGTCTCGCTGTTCTACCAGACGGTGTCGGGCGCTTACGTGGAGATGGACATCGAGAACCAGTGGATGGAATCCGATGTCGTCCTGCGCGCCGACATGGCCACCGCCTGCGCCGTGCCCTGGGCCGAGGACCTCACCCTGCAGGTGATCCACGATCTGGAAACGCGCGATGGTGTGCCGCTGCCGATCGCGCCGCGCAACGTGCTCAAGCGGGTGCTGGGGCTTTACGCAAGCCGGGGCTGGCGGGCGGTGGTGGCGCCGGAGCTGGAATTCTACCTCACCAAGCCCAATGTCGACCCCAACGAGCCGATCGAGCCGCCGCTGGCGCGCACCGGCCGGCGCGGGGCGGGGCGTCAGGCCTATTCGATGGTGGCGGTGGATGACTACGGCAGCGTGATCGACACCATCTACGATTTCGCCGAGGCCCAGGGGCTGGCCATCGACACGGTGATCCAGGAAGGAGGGGCCGGGCAGATCGAGATCAACCTCCAGCACGGCGATCCGCTGACCCTGGCTGACCAGGTGTTCTACTTCAAGCGCACCATCCGCGAAGCGGCGATGAAGAACGGCATCTTCGCCACCTTCATGGCCAAGCCCATGCGCGACGAGCCGGGCAGTGCCATGCACATCCATCAAAGCGTGCTGGACGCGGCCACCGGCGAGAACATCTTTTCCCTCCCCGACGGCGCGCCCTCTGCCGCCTTCCACCATTTCATCGGCGGCTCTCAGAGGCACCTGAAATCGGTGATGCCCCTGCTGGCGCCCTACGTGAACTCCTACCGGCGCTTCACCGCGGGGATGAGCGCGCCGGTCAATCTGGAGTGGGGTTCCGACAACCGCACCACGGGGTTGCGCATCCCCAATGCGGGGGCCTCGGGGCGGCGGGTGGAAAACCGGGTGATCGGCATCGACACCAACCCCTACCTGGCGATCGCGGCCAGCCTGGCCTGCGGCTATCTGGGGATGGTGAACGGGGTCGAGCCCACCCCCGCGGCCACCGGCGAGGTCTATCAGGAGCGCTCGGCCCTGCCCTCGGGGCTGGCCGGAAGCCTCGCCGGGTTTGCCGCCGATCAGGATGTTCGCGACGTGCTGGGAGAGGAATTCTGCCAGCTTTTCGAGGCGATCAAGCATGCGGAACTGGACGAGTTCCAGCGCGAGATCTCGCCATGGGAGCGCGAGCACCTGCTGTTGAACGTATAGGCGCCCTCAGGACCGGAGCACAGCGATGCAGACGATTTCCAACCACTTGCCCACCGAACGGCTTCAGGCGCTCGATGCCGCCCATCACATGCACCCGTTCACCGCCGGGGCGGAACTGGCGGCCAGGGGCGCGCGGGTGATCACCTCGGCCAGGGGGGTGATGCTCACCGATTCCGACGGCGTGCAGATCCTTGATGCCATGGCCGGGCTGTGGTGCGTGAACATCGGCTACGGGCGCGAAGAACTGGCCGAGGCCGCGGCCCGCCAGATGCGCGAGCTGCCCTATTACAACACCTTCTTCCAGACCACCCACGTGCCCGCCATCGCCCTTGCCGCGAAGCTGGCGGAACTGGCGCCGGGGGATCTCGACCACGTGTTCTTCGCCGCCGGCGGCTCGGAGGCCAACGACACCAACATCCGCATGGTGCGCCATTACTGGGCGGCGAAGGGCAAGCCGTCAAAGCGAATCATCATCAGCCGGCGCAATGCCTATCACGGCTCGACCATGGGCGCGGCCAGCCTTGGCGGAATGGCGGCGATGCACGCCCAGGGCGGGCTGCCGATCCCGGACATTCACCATATAGACCAACCGGACTGGTGGTCCGAAGGTGGCGACATGACCCCCGAGGAATTCGGGCTGGAGCGCGCCCGGCAGCTGGAGCGCGCCATCGAGAAGCTGGGCGAGGACAACGTCGCCGCCTTCATCGCCGAGCCGGTCCAGGGCGCGGGCGGGGTGATCGTGCCGCCCGACAGCTACTGGCCCGAGATCCAGCGCATCTGCGACGAGCGCGAGATTTTGCTGATCGCCGATGAGGTGATCACCGGTTTCGGGCGCACCGGGAACTGGTTCGGCTCGCAGACATGGAACATCCGCCCCGACATCATGACCATCGCCAAGGGGCTGAGCTCGGGTTATGCGCCGATCGGCGGTTCGCTGGTCAGGGGCGAGGTGGCCGGGGTGATCGCCGAGGCGGGCGAGTTCAACCACGGCTACACCTATTCCGGCCATCCGGTCTCGGCGGCGGTGGCGCTGGAGAACCTGCGGATCATGGAGGAAGAGCGGGTGGTGGAGCATGTGCGCGAGGTGGCCGCGCCCCATCTGGCACACAGATGGGCCGCGCTGGCCGATCACCCGCTGGTGGGCGAGGCGCGGCTGTCGGGGCTGATGGCCTCGATCGCCCTTACCCCCGACAAGGCGGCCCGTGCCCCCTTCGCCAGCCCCGCCGGCACCGTGGGGCTGATCTGCCGCGAGCGCTGTTTCGCCAACGGGCTGGTGATGCGCCACGTGGGCGACCGGATGATCGTCGCCCCGCCGCTGGTGATCACGCCAGCCGAGATCGACCTTCTGATCGAGCGCGCGGTGCAGTCGCTGGACGAGACGCTGGCGAAGCTTCGCGAAGACGGGTTGATGAAGGCGGGCTGAGCCATGGCGCGGTTCGACATCCTGACCGCCAATGACCGGCCCGGGCAGTATCCCGCCTCGTGGTATGCCGCCACCGCCCGCCCGCCGGGGCCGTTTGCCCCGGCCCGCGGCGATCTGCGCTGCGATGTCTGCGTGGTGGGGGCGGGCTATACCGGTCTGTCGGCGGCGCTGCACCTGGCGCGCCGCGGTTATGACGTGGTGGTGCTGGAGGCCCAGCGGGTGGGGTTCGGCGCCTCGGGGCGCAATGGCGGGCAGGTGGGCACCGGCCAGCGGCTGGGCCAAGACGAGCTGGAGGCCATGCTCGGGCGCGATGCGGCGCGCCGGCTGTGGGCGCTGTCGCTGGAAGCGGTGCAGATGGTGCGCGAGCTGTGCGCCGAGGGCGAGATGGGCTGCGGCTTTGCCCAAGGCATCATCCATGCCGATCATCGCCGCCGCCTGGTGGCGCATACCCATGCCCAGGTGCGCAAGCTCAACGAGGAGTATGGCTATGGCGGGATCCGCCCGCTGAACCAGGAGGAGATTCGCCACCTGGTGGGCTCGGACGCCTATTTCGGCGGGGCGCTCGATATCGGCGCGGGTCATGTGCACCCGCTGCGCTACGCTTTCGGGCTGGCACGGCTGGCCGCAGCGGCCGGGGCGCGGATCTTCGAAACCTCGCGGGTGGTGCGGATCGAGGAGGCCAGCCCGGCGCGTCTGCAGACGGAAACCGCCACCGTACGTGCCGATCATGTGCTGCTGGCCTGCAACGGCTATCTGGACGGCCTTCACCGCCAGGTGGCGGTGCGGGTGATGCCGATCAACAATTTCATCGTCGCCACCGAGCCGCTGGGGGCGGCCGCGGCGCGCGCCCTGATCCGCGACAACCGCGCGGTGGCCGACAGCAAGTTCGTGATCAACTACTTCCGCCTGTCGGAGGACAACCGGCTGCTGTTCGGCGGAGGTGAAAGCTATGGCTACCGCTTCCCGCGCGACATCGCGACGGTGGTGCGCAAGCCGATGCTGGAGATCTTCCCGCAGCTGCGGGGCACGCGCATCGATTACGCCTGGGGGGGCACGCTGGCGATCA
>JALSGY010000465.1 GCA_026982515.1 Paracoccaceae bacterium | reverse complement strand
AGCCGTCGCGTTTCAGCCGGGTGCCATCGGGCATCTCCGCGATGTTGACCCCCACCGCACCCGGCATCCCGCCGTCCACCCCGAAGGGCGGGATGCGGCGATGCGAGCACAGGGTCGTCACCTTCACCGGCACCAGGAAGCGCAGCCGCCGGCGCACCCCGCTGCCGCCCTGCCAGCGCCCGGCCCCGCCCGATCCGCGGTGGATCGAAAATTCCTCGAGCCGCACCGGAAAGCGCTTTTCGAGGATTTCCGGATCGGTCATGCGGGTATTCGTCATGTGGCTCTGCACCGCGTCGCAGCCGTCAAAGCCCGGCCCCGCCCCGGTGCCGCCGGCGATGGTCTCGTAATTCTGGAAATCCTCGTTGCCCCAGACGAAATTGTTCATCGTCGCCTGCGACCCGGCCAGCACGTGCAGCGCCCCGTAAAGCGCGTTGCAGGCTGCCTGGCTGACTTCGGTATTGCCCGCGATCACCGCCGCCGGCCACACCGGATTGAGCATGGAGCCCTCGGGCACGATGATCTTCAAGGGCTTCAGGCAACCCTCGTTGAGCGGGATATCCGCCCCCACCATGGTGCGGAACACGTAAAGCACCACCGCCCGGCAAACCGCCTTCGGGGCGTTGAAATTGCCCGGATGCTGGGGGCTGGTGCCGGTGAAGTCGATCACCGCCTCGCGCGCGGCGCGATCCACGCTGACCTTCACCCGGATCTCGGCGCCGTGATCCATCGGGTAGGTGAAGGCCCCGTCGCGCAACCGGTCGATCACCCGCCGCACGCTTTCCTCGGCGTTGTCCTGCACGTGGCCCATGTAGGCACGAACCACCTCCAGGCCGTAGTTTTCCACAACCTTCAGCAGCTCGCGTCGCCCGGTCTCGTTGGCGGCGATCTGCGCCTTGAGATCGGCCATGTTCTGGCGGATGTTGCGGCACGGGTAGCGCCCCGACGAGAGCAGCTCGATCGCCTCCGCTTCGCGCAACTCGCCGCGGCTGACCAGGCGGAAGTTCTCGATCAGCACGCCCTCTTCATCGATATGGGTGCTGTCGGGAGGCGAGGAGCCCGGCGTGCGCCCGCCGATATCGGCATGATGCCCGCGCGAGCCCAGCCAGAAGGCGACCCGTCCCTCCACGAACACCGGCGTGACGACGGTGACATCGGGCAGATGCGTGCCGCCGTTGTAGGGCGAGTTCAGCATGAAGACATCGCCTTCGTGGATGTCGCCCGCGTTGTCGCGCATCACCGTCCTGATGCTGTCGGACATCGACCCGAGGTGCACCGGCACATGGGGGGCATTGGCCACCAGGTCGCCATGCTCGTCGAAGATGGCGCAGGAGAAATCCAGCCGCTCCTTGATGTTCACCGACCACGAGGTGTTTGCCAGCGTCGCCCCCATCTGCTCGGCCACGTTCATCAGCAGGTTGTTGAACACCTCCAGCAGGATCGGGTTGGCCTCGGTGCCGGCCGCAGGCGGGCGCGGGGCCGCGCCGCGGCGCTCGAGGATCAGGTTGCCCCGCTCATCCACATGGGCTTCCCAACCCGGCTCCACCACATTGGTGCCGGTGGGTTCTGTGATGATCGCGGGGCCGGCTATCCGGGCGCCGTTGGGCAGGGTCTCGCGCGCATGGAGCGGCACCTGCCGCCATTTCCCCCCGAGATAGGCCCGAACCTCGTCCACCGGCCGGCCGTCGCCCCCAGTGCGGATCGGATGCGGGGCCTCGCCGGTGGCGCCGATCGCCTCGACGGAGACCATCTCGAACAGCACCGCGCGTTCGGGCGAGGCAAAGCCGAAGCGGGCGCGGTGTGCCTCCTCGAAGGCGGCCAGCATCTGCGCGCGCGAACCGAAGGGCACCTCCAGCGCCTGGTGCGACCCCTCGTAGCGCAGATGCGCCCGAGCCTCGGTGCGGATCCCGGCCACCCCCTGGGCGCGGATTTCCTCCTCCGCCTCCCGGGTGATCGCGGCCAGCGCCTCCTCCGCCCGGTCCATGGCATCCAGCGGCAGGTCAAGCTGCACCTCGCGCATGGCCCGGATTTCCGCAAGCCCCATGCCATAGGCCGAAAGAACCCCCGCGAAGGGGTGCAGCATCACCCGCCGCATGCCCAGCGCATCGGCCACCAGGCAGGCATGCTGCCCGCCGGCGCCGCCGAAGCATTGCAAGGTATAGCCCGTCACGTCATGGCCGCGCTGTACCGAAATCTTCTTGATCGCGTTGGCCATGTTGTCCAGGGCGATGCGCAGAAAGCCCTCAGCCACCTCCTCGGGGCGCATGGGCGGCGCACCGGTGGCCGCGGCGATCTCGGCGGCCATGGCGGTGAACTTCTCGTGCACGATGTCGGCATCGAGCGGCAGATCCCCGCCGGGGCCGAAGACGGCCGGGAAATGGGCCGGGTTGAGCTTGCCGAGCATGACGTTGCAATCGGTCACCGTCAGCGGACCGCCGCGCCGGTAGCAGGCCGGGCCCGGATCGGCGCCTGCGCTTTCGGGGCCCACCTGGAAACGGCCGTCGCGGAAGGAGCAGATCGAGCCGCCCCCGGCAGCCACGGTGTGGATATCCATCATCGGCGCACGCATGCGCACGCCGGCCACTTCGGTTTCGAAGGAGCGCTCGTATTCCCCGGCGAAATGGCTGACATCGGTCGAGGTGCCGCCCATGTCGAAGCCGATCAGCCTCTCGTACCCGGCCGCCAGCCCCGTCTTGACCATGCCGACGATGCCCCCGGCGGGCCCCGAGAGGATGGCATCCTTGCCCTGAAACAGGCGGGCATCCGTCAGCCCTCCGTTCGACTGCATGAACAGCAGCCGCCCGCAGGCCCGGCCCATGTCGATGGCGCCGGCGACCTGTTCGACGTAGCGGCGCAGGATGGGCGAGAGGTAGGCATCCACCACCGTGGTATCGCCGCGCCCCACCAGCTTGGCCAGGCGCGAAACCTCGTGGCTGACGGAGATCTGCTCGAACCCCACCTCGCGGGCGATCCGGGCCGCCGCGATCTCGTGCGCCGGATTGAGATAGGCATGCAGGAAGGCAATGGCGACAGAACGGATGCCGCGCCCGTGGGCGGCCTCGAGCCGGGCCCGCAGGACATCCTCGTCCAGCGGGGCCAGCACGTTGCCCGCAGCGTCCAGGCGCTCGGGCACCTCGTGCACCTCTTCATACAGCAGCTCCGGGCGGCGGATGTGCAGATCGAACAGGCGCGGCCGGGTCTGGTAGCCGATGCGCAACAGATCGCCGAAACCCTCGGTGATGAGAAACAGCGTGCGGTCGCCCTTGCGTTCGAGCAGCGCGTTGGTGGCCACGGTGGTTCCCATCTTGACGGCCGAGATGGCCCCGTCGGGAATCGGCTCGTCCGGCCCAAGGCCCAGAAGCTCGCGTATGCCCTGCACGGCGGCGTCGCGGTAACGCTCGGGATTTTCGGAGAGCAGCTTGTGGGTCACCAGCCTGCCATCGGGCCGGCGCGCCACGATATCGGTGAACGTGCCGCCGCGATCGATCCAGAATTCCCAAGATCCGGTTTTCATGCGCCCCCCTGAAATTTCCTGTGCCGGGGTCCAATACGGGCGGGGCAATGTCAAGACACGGTCATGGAAAACACGGCCCCGTTAACCCCTTGTTCACCATTTCCCTGTTCACCGGGGAAAGGAGGTACGCACCCCGTGATCGCCCAGCTTGATCCGCTGCTTCTGAAAACCCGCCCGTGGAAGGCCTGGCCCCGGCTTCTGGCCTACCTGCTGTTCGAGGGTCGCCCGCTGACAACCCGCGGGCGGTGGATCAACCCGCTGGTCCTGGCCGGCTACCGGCTGTGGGGGGCGCTGCCCCTGCGGGCTGCCCCGGTGCGGCCGATCTTCATCCTCGGGACGGGGCGCAGCGGCACCACCGTTCTGGCGAGGGCCCTGGGCATGCACCGCGAGGTGGGTTTTCTCAACGAACCGAAGGCGCTGTGGCATGCGGCAACCGGCGAAGACGATCTGATCGGCTCATACAGCGCGCAGCCGGGCCGGTTCCGGATGACGGCGGCCGATGCCCGCCCCGAGGTGGCCCGGCGCCTCAACCGCTATTACCGGGCCTACCTGCGGCTGTCGGGCTGCCGCCGGGTGGTGGACAAATACCCCGAACTTCTGTTTCGCACCGATCTGCTGGACAGGGGCTTCCCCGAGGGGCGCAAGATCGTGCTGATCCGCTCCGGCCACGATGTGTGCCGCTCGGTTGCGGGCTGGTCACGGGCCAACGGCCGGGCGGGCGCCGACTGGTGGGGAAGGCAGGGGCGGAAATGGCACCTGCTGGTGGAGCAGCTGGTGCGCCCCGATCCGGCATTCGCCCCGCTTCTTCCCCATCTGGGGGAAATCCGCCGCCAGGAGGACATGGCCGCGGTGGAGTGGACCGTGGCGATGCGCGAAGTGCTGCGGATGCGGGCCATGGCCCGGCCCCGGACGCTCTATGTCCGCTACGAATCCCTTCTTCGCCACCCGCGCCGGGAACTTCGCCGGATCATGGATTTCTGCGGCCTTGAGCCCGATGATACGGCGCTGGCCTGCGCCGCACGGCTTCTCCGCCCTCCGCGCCGGGCAGACACCGCGCCGGGCCTGCACCCGGCCCTGCAACCGCTGTTCGACGACACCATGCACAGGCTGGGCTACGCCCCGGCCCGGCCGTGATGCGCATCCTCCAGATCGGGCATAACTGGCGTGTGGTCGGCGGCTCGGATGCAGCGCTGCTGGCAACCTCCAGGCTGCTGGAACAGGCCGGGCATGAGGTGATTCCCTTCTGCCTGGCCCACCCCGACAACCTGCCCACCGAATACGCCCGGTTCTTTCCGCGCGGGGCCGATACCGCCCGGCCCCGCCTTCGCGATCTGCCACGCTATTTCTGGAACCGCGAGGCAACCGCAAGGCTGGAGCAGCTGCTCGATGCGGTCGGCCCGGTGGACATGGCGCACCTGCACATCTACCACGGCAAGCAGACCCCGGCGATCCTGCCGGTGCTGCGCGCCCGCGCCATCCCCATTGTCCAGACCCTGCATGAATACAAGCTCGCCTGCCCCGTCTACACCATGGAGCGCGCAGGGCACCCGTGCTCGCAGTGTCTCGACGGCAGCACGCTGAATGCATTGCGCCACCGCTGCAGGGAGGGCTCGACGCTGAAATCCGCCCTCATGCTGGCCGAGTTCCACCTCTCGCGCCTCATGGGCGATGTCCGACTGATCGACCGGTTCATCTGTGTCAGCGACTTCCAGCGCCGGGTGATGGAGCGCGGCGGCCTGCCCGCCGAAAAGCTGGTGACACTGCACAATTTCGGCCGTGCGGACAGCCCCGATCCGTCTGCGGGGCACGGCGGCTATCTGCTCTATTTCGGGCGGATAGAACGGCTGAAGGGCCTGCCTGCACTTCTGGATGCGGTGGAGAATACGCGCTGGCGGCTGTTCATCGCCGGAGATGGCGGCTGGCGCGGGACGCTCATGCGCCGGATCGCCGGGATGGAAAACGTGGAATATCTGGGGTTCGTGGGCGGCGAGGCGTTGCACCATCTGGTTGCCCGTGCCCGCGCTGTTGTCGTGCCCTCGCAGTGGCCCGAAAACTGTCCGATGAACATCCTCGAAGCCAAGGCCCTGGGCCGGCCGGTGGTGGCGGCGCGCATCGGCGGCATCCCGGAGCTGGTGCGCGACGGAACCGACGGCATCCTGTTTCGCCCCGGAGATGTGGAAGATCTCAGGCGCGCCCTTGCCAGGAGTGAGCAGATCGGATTTGCGCACCTGTCACGGCAGGCCAGACGCGGCTGGGAAGAAGGCTTTTCCCCGGCGGCCCACCTTGAGAGGCTCATGGCGATCTATGCCGGCGCCCGAAATGCCGCAAAGGCACGGGCGCCCCTGGCCCGGGCGCACCTCACCAGGGCCGGGGCAAGGCCCGAAAGCCGGGGCGCGCTCAGGGCGCGGTATGAACCCACAGCCCCTCGGCGCTGACGCTGGCGGGCTCACCGCAATGGAAGGTGGTGTAGGTGATCATCGGCTCCGGGCGGCGGTAGGCGAAGGGCGTTCCCAGAACGTCCGTGGGGATGGTCACCGGCTTGTGAAACCCGCAATCATCGCAGTCGAGCTTCTGGAATGGCGCCAGCATGACATCCTCTTTCGGAAGATCATGGCCCAGCGCCCCGGCCCGGATCACCACCGGCAGCGCGCCCGGATGATACCTTAGATAGTCTTCATCCAGCACGATGCGGTCCACATGCCGGATCGTCAGAAACCCGCCATCCTTGACGCGCACCCGGTCGCCCTTGCGCAGGACATGGGCCGGAACCGGCCCCATGGAGGTTTCGACCCGGGTCATCGGGCCGAAGCCGACAAGATGCGAAAGCTCCTGTTCGGCTGCCCCGGCCGGGCACTCGGGCCGCGGCCGGGACACCTTGAAACGACGGAGCGTTTCCGCCGCTACTGCACTCATTACATTCATACTCATTACTGCACTCGCTACTCATGGTTGGCGCCCTTTTCAGGGGAGGGACCTTCCTGGGCCCTGCCGCTCTCCGGAACCTCCTTTCGGAACTTTCCGGGGCGGCCTGACCGGGACGCCGTTACTGGTTACAGCCATCTGTAGACCCGCCCCGGAAGGCAGGAATAAGGCAGCGATTCCCATTTCAGGACATGATCCGGATGGAATTGTGATGCCCGCGACCTGCGCCCGATCACCGCCTTTTCCAAAAGCTCTACAATGGCCCGAAAGATGGCCCCTGACGGCGGGATCAGCGCGAATCCGTAAACCACTGTTTCTCCCTCCACGACGGTTTCGGGCTCATGATGGGATTGAATTATGGCGATTTCGCTAAAGTTCAAAGCTTGCGAAAATTGCAACAAACTGTTTCGGTCGGATTTTTCCGGACAGCCCCAGAACATGACGAGCTTCGCTGCTCTACGGACCCGGAAAAGGCCGGTGATTCGCGAATCATCCGTCATCTTTCGGCCATGCCGCAGCACGGAATCGGGGCCGCACATCACATATCATGAATATTGTATAAACTCTCAGTTCGGCAGGTAGCTGCCCCGCAGGCTCATGATTCGCGCCTTCACCCGTTCCGCCGCCGGCGTAAGCGCGGCATCGGCGCGGTGCAGCAAGAACCACTGCCGCTGGATCGGCAGGCCATCGGCGCTGAGCTCGACCAGCCGGCCGGAATGCAGTTCCTCGGTCACCGTGTGGCGCGAAATAAGCGCAATCCCCAGCCCCGCCATCACCGCCTGCTTGATGGTCTCGTTGCTGCCCAGTTCCATCGTCTCGTAGACCCGCCCCTCGCCGATGCGATCGAGAAAGCGGGTCATGAGGATGCGGGTGCCCGACCCTTCCTCGCGGGCGATGAAGGTCTCGGACAGCAGCTCTTCGGCGCTTGCGTGCTTGCCGGCCAGCGGATGGTCGGGCGGGGCGATCATCACATGCGGGTGCGGGCCCAGCACCTCGGCCACGACCGGCGGCATCCGCGGCGGGCGGCCCATGATGGCCAGCTGCACGGCGTTGCCGGCCAGCGCCGTCAGCGTCTGGTCACGGTTGCCAACCTTCAGGATCACCCGGATATCGGGATGCGCCCGCTTGAGCAGGGCCACCAGGCGCGGGGCGAAATACTTGCCGGTGGAAACCACCGCCAGGGTCACCGTGCCCGCCAGGCCCTTGCGCAGGGCATCCACGTCGCGCAGGGCCTCGGCAAGTTCGCCCTCGATCCGGTTGGCGGCGGCCAGCAGCAACTCGCCCGCCTCGGTCAGCTGCATCGCGCCCGAGGGGCCACGGCGAACGATCTCGGTTCGCAGGTTCGTGGCAAGCGTGCGCAGTTGCGTGTGCACCGCAGGCGGTGTCAGGCGCAACGATTCGGCTGCGGCAGAGATCGTCCCGTGCTGCGACAGAGCCCGCAGGGCGCGCAATTGCTTGAGAGATATGGAATCTGGGTTCGACATTAAATTTTCCATTATTTCGATTTTCACTTTTTAAATTTCATAAAAATTCAAAAAATGGAATAATCGGTTGTTGAGCCAAAGGCCGACCTGGGGAGAACATCATGAATTCGCGAGATCCCGTTCTGGAGATGGGCGAAGTTCCGGCCGAGCTTTCCGCGGTCATGGAGGCGTTGTGCTCCGTCAGCATCGATCTGGCGCGCACCATCGCCCGGGGGCCTCTGGGCGGGGCGCTCGGCGCCGAAGTGGGCGAAAATACCGATGGCGACCAGCAGAAGGCACTCGACGTGATGGCAGACGAGGTTTTTGCCAGCACGCTGACGAAGACACCGGTGCGCCATTACGCCTCGGAAGAGCGCGACGATGTGGTCGAACTGAACCCCGAGGGCACGCTCGCCCTGGCGATCGACCCTCTGGATGGCTCCTCCAACATCGACGTGAACGTCTCGATCGGCACGATCTTTTCCATCTACCCCGCCGCCGAGGATCCGGTGAAAAGCTTCCTGCGCCCCACGAGCGAGCAGATCGCCGCCGGCTATTTCATATACGGCCCGCAAACCGCCCTCGTGGCAACCTTCGGCGAGGGCACGATGCACTACGTCCTCGACCCCGAAACCCGGACATTCACCCTCGTCAGCCGCACCCTCCGGCTGCCCTCGGGCGCCCACGAATTTGCCATAAACGCCTCCAACTACCGCCACTGGTCAAAGCCGATCCGCGCCTATGTGGATGATTGCGTGGCCGGCGACGAAGGCCCGCGCGGACGCAACTACAACATGCGCTGGGTGGCTTCGCTGGTGGCCGAGACCCACCGCATCCTGAACCGTGGCGGGATCTTCCTCTATCCTGCCGACAAGCGTCCGGGCTACGAAAACGGCCGGCTGCGCATGGTGTATGAATGCGCCCCCATCGCCTTCGTGGTGGAGCAGGCCGGCGGGCGGGCGACCGACGGGATGGATCCGATCCTCGGCCAGAAGGCCGCCTCGCTGCACGCCCGCACGCCCTTCGTCTTCGGCAGTGCCGAGAAGGTGGGCCGGGTGGCCGCCTATCACGACCTGCCCGAGGGCGAGGTTTCGGCCCTTTTCGGAAAACGCGGCCTGTTCCGCAGCTGAGGAGACGACAATGAGCACCAGGCACCCGATCATCTCCGTCACCGGCTCTTCCGGCGCCGGCACCTCCACCGTCAAGCACACCTTCGACCAGATTTTCCGGCGCGAGGGGGTGAAGGCGGTTTCCATCGAGGGCGACGCCTTTCACCGCTACAACCGCGCCGACATGAAGGCCGAGCTGGAGCGGCGCTATGCTGAGGGGGACCACACCTTCAGCCACTTCTCCTACGAGGCCAACGAACTGGGCGAGCTGGAGCGCGTGTTCCGCGAATATGGCGAAACCGGCCACGGCCGGACACGCCACTATGTGCACGACGATGCCGAGGCCGAGAAATACGGCGTGCCGCCGGGCGAGTTCACCGAATGGGCCGAATTCGAGAAGGACTCGGACCTGCTGTTCTACGAAGGGCTGCACGGGGCGGTGAAGGACGAGGCCGCGGGCATAAACGTGGCCGATCACGCGGACCTCAAGATCGGCGTGGTGCCGGTGATCAACCTCGAGTGGATCCAGAAGATCCACCGCGACAAGGCCCATCGCGGCTACACGACCGAAGCCGTCACCGACGTGATCCTGCGCCGGATGCACGCCTATGTGCACTGCATCACCCCGCAGTTCACCCAGACCGACATCAATTTTCAGCGGGTTCCGGTGGTGGATACCTCCAACCCCTTCATCGCACGCTGGATCCCGACGGCAGACGAATCGCTGGTTGTAATCCGCTTCAAGAACCCGCGCGGCATCGATTTTTCCTACCTCACCAGCATGATTCACGACAGCTGGATGAGCCGGGCCAATTCCATCGTCATCCCCGGCGGCAAGCTGGATCTGGCGATGCAGCTCATTTTCACCCCGATGATCGAGCGGCTGGTGAGCGAAAGCAAACGCGCCTGAACGGGCCGCGAACCCCTCAAGGAAGGACGAAAGAATGACAGTGAAGGTAGCAATCAACGGTTTTGGCCGCATCGGGCGGAATGTCTTGCGGGCGATCGTGGAGTCGGGGCGCGAGGACATCGAGGTCGTGGCGATCAACGACCTGGGCCCGGTGGAGACCAACGCCCATCT
>JALSGY010000464.1 GCA_026982515.1 Paracoccaceae bacterium | reverse complement strand
CCCAGAAGGACATCTGCCCCCAGGGCAGCACGTATCCCATGAACCCGGTCGCCATCATCACAAGGTAGATCAGCATGCCGATGATCCAGGTCACCTCGCGCGGCGCCTTGTAGGAGCCGTAGTAGAGGCCGCGGAAGATGTGGATGTAGACGGCGAAGAAGAACAGCGAGGCACCGTTGAGGTGCAGATAGCGCAGGAAGGTGCCGCCATTGACGTTGCGCATGATGTGTTCGACCGAGGCAAAGGCCAGGTCGATGTTGGGCGTGTAGTGCATGGCCAGGACAACGCCAGTCACGATCTGCAGGACCAGCGCGAAAGCCAGCACGATGCCCCAGATCCACCACCAGTTGAGGTTCTTGGGGGTGGGAATCATTATCGTGTCATAAAGAAGCCGGATGATCGGCAGACGCGAATCCATCCACTTTTCGAACCCGGTTCTGGGTTCATATTCGTCATGAGGTATTCCAGCCATCTTCCGCTCCGTTATCCGAGGACTATCGTGGACTCGCCCTCAAAGCGGGCGGGAGGAATATCGAGGTTGCGCGGCGCCGGGCCCTTGCGGATCCGGCCCGAGGTATCGTAGTGCGAGCCGTGGCAGGGGCAGAACCAGCCGCCGAAATCGCCCGAACGGCCGCCCAGCGGAACGCAGCCCAGGTGGGTGCAGACGCCGATCATCACCAGCCATTCGCCCTTTTCATCCATGGTGCGGTTCTCGTCGAGCGCCGGGCTGTCGGCTTCAAGGTTCGGATTTTCCCACTGATAGTCAACCGGATCGACCAGATCCTCGAGCTTGACGGCGCGTGCCTCGTCGATCTCTTCCTGGGTACGGCGGCGAATGAACACCGGCTTGCCCTGGAAGTTGACGGTAAGCTGCGTTCCGACCTCGACTCCCGAGATGTCCACCCGAATGGAGGACAGGGCCAGGACATCGGCCGAGGGGTTCATCTGGTTGATCAGGGGCCAGGCCGCGGCACCTGCGGCAACCGCGCCTGCACTGGCCGTCGCATAGTACAGGAAATCCCGGCGTGTGCCTTCGGGTTCTTCAGCGTGGGACACGAGCGTTTCTCCATTTCTCGACCGGCTTGACCCGGCCCAAACCTCATCAGGCCACGGTTCCCCGCAGCCTTCGGACGGCTTTTATATCTGCTCGTGCGCTTCGTCCAGCGGACAATGGCAGGCAGATCGTGGCTGAATGTCGCGCCGGTATGGAAAACTGGCGTTTCAAGGGAAAATATGCTCAAATCCGCGTGATGTTGTCTGTCTGTTCAAGTTTCTGCAAAGGAGATTGCCATGCGCTTACTGTTCTCCGCATTCATTTTCGCTCTTCTCGTCGCCGGAAGCGTGGCCCGGGCGCAACAGGCACAAACCGTTATCAGCATCTACGGCGGCATTCAGGAGCCGCTCGACAGCCGCGTCATCGGCAATGACCCGAGTACGGGCGGCGCCGGCGCGTTCGACTTCATCGCAGACTGGGAGGGCCGGTCGCTGCAGATGTCCCCCTATTACGGCTGGCGCGTCACCCGCTGGACGGCTGGATCCTTCGGCTGGGGTGTCGAGTTCACCCACGAGAAGGCCGAGGCCAGTGCCGCCACGCTGGCGGCCAACGGGCTGGACATGCTGGAGTTCTCCCATGGCCTGAACCTGCTGACGCTCAACGCCTACTATCGCTGGCCGCAAACGCCTGGCGGACTGACACCCTACGTGGGTGCGGGGGCGGGGATCTCCATTCCGCATGTGGAGTTTGATGGCGGCGGCACCCGGACCTTCAACATCCAGGCGGGCGGCCCGGCCGCGGTGATGATGGCCGGGGTGAGCTACCGGATCAACGACAGGTTCTCGGTATTCGGGGAATACCGGGCCAGCTACACCAGCCTTGACGTGAACCTTGCCGACGGCGGCTGGCTGCGCACCGACATCGCCAGCAATGCCTTCAACCTGGGGGTTTCCTACGGATTCTGATCAGCCCTCGGGTGCGGTGGCGCGGTAGCTCTCGCGCTCCGAGAACTGGGCGAACCAGTCGGCAAGGGCCTCGTTCCCGCGCCGCCAGTTGCGTGCGTCATGGCGGAAATCGAGATAGCCAAGCGCCGAAGCCACGGCGATCTGACCGATGTGCAGCGGCCCGTCCAGGCGGCCCGTCCAGCGGCTGTCCAGTGCCTCGACAGCGCGCGCGACCTTGGCCCACTGGCCCTCCACCCATGGTTCGTACACCAGTTCCGGCGGACGGATGCGCGCCTCGTAGACCATCGCGATGGCGGCCTCCATGATCCCGTCGGCGGTGGCCTCCAGCGTCAGCACCTCCCACAGGGCGTTGCCCTCTGGGTAGAGGCGCCCGCCGGCGCGGGCATCCAGGTAGCGGCAGATCACCCGGCTGTCGTAAAGCGCCGGGCCGTCGGCACGCTCCAGCGCCGGGATCTTGCCCAGCGGGTTGTGCGCCACCGGCATGGTGCCCGGATCCACCGCCGTGCCCATGGCGGGGATGATCTCCACATCCTCCAGCTGGCCGGTCTCGTGCAGGACCATCATCACCTTGCGCACGAAGGGCGAGGCGGCGGCGTGGTAGAGCTTCACCCGTCAGACCTTCCGGAAACGGATGCGGCCCAGGGCGGTGACATCGACCTCGACACCGGGGCCGTCCTCGCCAAGGCGGATGACGCGGCGGAGCCGAGCGGTGCCGTTCATCTGCTCGCGCTCGCGGCGCAGGGCGAGGCCTTCATCCGTATCGTCCATCGCTTCCTCGGCGCGCTGGTCGAGGGGGGCCTTGCCGATCTGGCGGGTGATGGCATAGGCCGCCAGCGCCACCGCACCGTAGCGCAGGGCGATCGAGGCGACGGGAGCAAGGGGTAGAGGCATGGCATTTCTCCATCTGGCCCTGACAATCTAGTCGTTCGGATGCGGGCTGTCCATGCGCGGCGCTCGCGTCAGATCATCGCCGCCGCCTTGCACATCGCCACCAGCTTGGCCTCGGCCAGCTGTGCCGTCAGCAGGCCGAGCCCGCAATCGGGGGCCACGACCAGACGTTCGCGGTCGATGTGCTCCAGCGCCTCGCGCAGGCGCGCGGCGATCTCCTCGGGGGTTTCCACCCGGCTGCGGGCAATGGCGACCGAACCGAAGATCACCGTCTTGGTGGGAAACTTTTCCAGCAGGGTCAGATCGTTGCGGCAATGGGCATCCTCGATGGAGATCTGGTCGAACGCGGCCTGGTCGATGGCATCGGCCAGACGGTTGTAGCTGTCGGGGTCGGCCTTCTTGTAATCCTCGTCGTCGAGGTGGTCGGGATAGCCGCAGCACATGTGCACGATCCGGGTGACATGGCCGGGCACGCCGTGGAAGCAGCGCTCCAGCCCCTCCATGGCGAAGTCGAGCGCATCGTCCACCTGCCGGGCAAACAGCGGCTCGTCCACCTGAATGTAACGGCAGCCGGCCTCGACAAGGGCGAGGATCTCGCGGTTCACGGTTTCGGCCAGATCGGCGTTCAGTCGCGGCCGGTCGCCGTAGAAGCAATCGGCGGTGGTATCCATGATGGTCAGCGGCCCCGGCAGGGTGAACTTCACCGGCACCGGGCTGAGGGCCTGGGCGGCAAGGTAATCGTGCGGGCCGTAGGGCCTGCCACAGTGGCGGACCGGGCCGCGGATGGCGGGCAGATCGGTTTCATAGGCGCCGTCGCGCAGCACGCGGTGCTCCAGCCGGGTGAAATCGAACCCGTCGAGATGCCGGCAGTGGTAGTGGATGTAATTCTCGCGCCGCACCTCGCCGTCGGTCGGGATCATGACCCCGGCGCGCAGCTGGATGTCGATCACCTCTTTCGCCGCACGCACGAAAAGCGCCTCGGCGTCTTCGTCCAGCCGGCTGACGGCAGCGGTGTAATCCAGCGTTGTCTGCGCAGTATTCATGCCGCCCGTTTCGCGGGCGGCATCGAACCAGTCGCGCACCGGCACGTAATCGGGCTTGGGGAAGGAGCCCAGGGTGGTGGTGGTCAGCGGTCTTGCATCCTGCGGCATCTCGGTGTCCTTTCATCTGCGCGCCCATGAAAGCACCTTCGGCCGCGCCCTCACCGCATGCAAGCGACACCTGCATGACGGTTTCGCGCCGCCCAGGCACAGTTGCGCAAGCCCTGCAAAGGCACTATTCCCGAAGGCGAAAAAACACGGAAGGATGCGGGCGGCTTGGCAAATCATCTTTACAGGAACGATCTTCCCGACGGGCTCGATCTGGGCCCCGTGGTGGCCATCGACTGCGAGACCATGGGCCTCAACCCCCACCGCGACCGGCTGTGCCTGGTGCAGATGTCGGGCGGCGACGGGAACGCGCACATGGTCCAGATCGAGCCGGGGCAGAGCGAGGCGCCCAACCTTGCCCGGATGCTCACCGACCCTGGTGTGCTGAAGCTGTTCCACTTCGGCCGCTTCGACATCGCCGCGCTCTACCATGCCTTCGGCGCGCTTGCCGCACCCGTCTACTGCACCAAGATCGCCTCGAAACTGGTGCGCACCTATACCGACAGGCACGGGCTGAAATTCCTGCTCGACGAGATGCTGGGGGTTGATATTTCCAAACAGCAGCAAATGTCGGACTGGGGCGCGGCAGAGCTGACCGACAAGCAGCTCGACTACGCCGCCTCGGACGTGCTGCACCTGCACGCGCTGAAGGACAGGCTCGATGAGCGGCTGGCGCGCGAGGGGCGGACCGATCTGGCGCAAGCCTGTTTCGATTTCCTGCCAACCCGCGCGCGGCTCGATCTGGCCGGCTGGCCGGACATCGACATTTTCGCCCACTGAAGGGCCGGAGCCATGAACAAGGACACCATTCTCGCCACCGGCCGCCGGGTCGTCTTGCGCGAGGCCGAAGCGCTGAAACTGCTGGCCGAGGGCCTTGACGGGGCCTTCGGCGATGCCGCCGAGCTGATCGCCGGCGCCAGCGGGCGGGTGATCGTCTCGGGGATGGGCAAATCGGGGCATATCGCCCGCAAGATCGCGGCCACCCTGGCCAGCACCGGCACGCCGGCGCATTTCGTCCACCCCGCCGAGGCCAGCCATGGCGACATGGGCATGATGACCAGGGGCGACGTGGTGATGGTGCTGTCCAATTCGGGCGAAACCCCCGAGCTGGCCGATCTGATCGCCTATACCCGCCGCTTCAAGATCCCGCTGATCGGGGTGGCCGGGCGCGCCGGCAGCACGCTGCTGCGCCAGGCGGATGTAGCCATCGTGCTGCCGCCCGCTCCCGAGGCCTGCGAGAAGGGAATCGTGCCCACCACCTCGACCACCATGACCCTGGCCCTGGGCGACGCGCTGGCCATCGCGCTGATGGAGCACCGCCGCTTCACGCCCGAGCATTTCCGCGAGTTCCATCCCGGTGGCTCGCTAGGGGCGCGGCTGTCACGGGTGCGCGACCTGATGCACGAAGACCTGCCGCTGGTCGGTGCCGACACCCCCATGGGCGAGGCGCTGCTGGTGATCAGCCAGAAGGGTTTTGGCGTGGTCGGGGTGACCGGGCCGGACGGCCGCCTGGCCGGGATCATCACCGACGGCGACCTGCGCCGCCACATGGAAGGGCTGCTGGAGCATACCGCCGCCGACGTGATGACCCCGAACCCCCGCACCATCGCCCCCGACGCCCTGGCCGAAGAGGCCGTGGCGCTCATGAACGAGCGCAAGATCACCTGCCTGTTCGTGATCGATCCGCAAACGCCGGGGCAGGCACTGGGCATTCTGCACATCCACGATTGCCTGCGGGCCGGGGTGGTCTGACATGCCCGCGCTTGACAATGCCTACTCCCGGCTGGTGGCATTGCTCAAGATCCTGCTGCCGCTGGTCGCGCTGGGCATCCTCGCCACGCTGTTTCTCTTTTCGCGCACCGTGGATCCGACCCGCTCCATCCCCTTCGCCGATACCGACGTGCAGGAACTGGCGCGCGAGCAGCGTATCGGCGGGCTGACCTTCTCGGGAGTGACGGACGACGGTGCGGCCATCACCCTGTCGGCCGAAAGCACCGGGCCCGATCCCGAGAATGCGCAACTGGTCCGCTCTCGCGAGATCACGGCGCGCATCACCACGCCGGCCGGCGAAAACATCGAGGTTACCGCCACGAAGGGCACCTTCGACACGGAAACCAGAACCGCACGGCTGGAAGGGGGGGTGATGGTCACCACCTCGGCCGGATACCGGATCGAGACCGGGCCCATCACCGCCGATCTGGAAAATTCCCGCCTGGAGGCCGAGGGCCGGATCGAGGCCACCGGCCCGCTCGGCCGGCTGACCGCCGGGCGGATGGAGCTGACGCAACAGGCCGAAAACGGCCCGGGGGGCGATTATCTTCTTGTTTTCAAGAATGGGGTAAAGCTGGTATATGAGCCGAAACGATAACCGGATCCGGGGCGAATGGTTCTTCAGCGTTTCCTGACAGCAATCCTGATTGCCGGCGCACTGGCCTCCGGCGCCTTGGCACAGGGCACCCAGGTGGCCTTCGGCGGGCTTCGGCAGGACACAACCCTGCCGGTCGAGATTTCCGCCGACCAGCTGGAGATCAACCAGGCCGAGGGCACCATCCTGTTTTCCGGCAACGTGCTGATCGGGCAAGGCGAGATGCGGCTGTCCGCAGCCCGGGTCAAGGCCGAATACACCACCCCGGAGGGGGAAGAAACAGGCCGGATTTCAAAGATCTACGCCAGCGGCGGCGTGACCCTCGTGAGCGGCGCGGAAGCCGCCGAAGCCAAAGAGGCCGTCTATTCGATCGACGAGGGCATCGTCATCATGACCGGAGAGGTGATCCTCACACAGGGCCGCAACGCGCTGGCCGCCGACAGGATGGTCGTCAACCTGAGGGAAGGGATCGCTAACCTCGAGGGCCGGGTGCGCACCATCATCTTCACGGGCCAGGGCGGCAACTGATGGCCGGACGGGCAGATCTCACGGTGACGGAAGGCGAAACCGGCCTGCGGATCGTCAACCTGCGCAAGAGCTACCGCAAGCGGGTCGTGATCCGCGATGTCAGCATGGAGCTGGGCCGCGGCGAGGTTGTCGGCCTGCTGGGGCCGAACGGCTCTGGCAAGACCACCTGTTTCTATTCCGTCGCCGGGCTGGTGACGCCGGAGGGCGGGCAGGTGATCCTCGATGGCCGCGACGTGACCTTCCTGCCGATGTACCGGCGCGCCAGGCTGGGCATCGGCTATCTGCCACAGGAGGTCTCCATCTTCCGCGGCCTGTCGGTGGAGGACAACATCCTCGCCATCCTCGAGATCTCCATCTCCGATCGCACCCGGCGGCGCGAGCGGCTTGAAGAGCTGCTTTCGGATTTCTCCATCACCCACTTGCGGCGCGCCTCGGCCCTTTCGCTTTCCGGGGGCGAGCGGCGGCGGGTCGAGATTGCCCGCTGCCTTGCCGCCAACCCCAGATACGTGCTGCTGGACGAGCCCTTCGCCGGGGTCGACCCGATTGCCGTGGGCGAGATCCGCGCCCTCGTGGCCGAACTGAGCAACCTGAGGATCGGGGTTCTGATCACCGATCACAACGTGCGCGAAACGCTGGAAATCGTCGATCGCGCCTATATCCTGCACGATGGCAAGGTGCTGATGAGCGGCACCGCCGAAGAAGTCGTTCACGATGAAAACGTGCGCCGCGTGTACCTGGGGCAGAGCTTCCGCATCGGCTGATCGTGGCCGGAGGCGGTTTGTGTTGACACAAAACACGGAGTTGTCACCAATTGGAATCGGTGCAATACCGCACGCCAGCTCTTTCGGGCGATTCTGCCCGGTACCGGCCTGCCGGCAGGCCGATCCACCACGCCGGAGGAAACCTGAAACCCCGATGACCGCAGGCCCCGCCCGCGGCAAGCAGGCCCGTCAGGGCACCGCCATTTCAAGGAGACATGATGCGCTATCAGATCAGCGGCAAACAAATCGACATCGGCGCGGCGCTGCAAACGCACGTCCGCAACGAACTTGGCGCAGTCGTCGAGAAATATGCCGAACGTCCCACCGATGCGCAGGTGATCTTTTCGAAGAACGCGCATGAATTCGTCTGCGAGGCAACGGTGCATCTTTCCACCGGGCTGACGGCCCAGGCCCGCGCAAGCGCCACGGAAATCTACGCCGCCTTCGACAAGTGCAGTGAAAAGATGGAAAAGCAGCTGCGCCGCTACAAGCGCCGGCTGAAGGACCATCACCGCCAGCGCCAGCAGCCGGTCGAGGCGATCGGCGCCGCCTCCTTCATCCTGGCCTCCCAGGAGACGTTCGAAGAGGCGGAGCCGGAAACGCTGCAGCCGATGATCATCGCCGAGATGGAAACCACCATCCCCTCGCTCTCGGTCGGCGAGGCCGTCATGCAGATGGAACTGGCCGGCGCACCGGTTCTCGTCTTCCGCAAGGAGGGGGGCGGCGAAATCAACGTCGTCTACCGCAGGGATGACGGCAACATCGGCTGGATAGATCCGAGCATCACCAGCAACTGAGCTTCACGCAAAACGGTGCATCGACAATGGATCTTTCGACCATACTCAAGCCTGCCGCCGTCAAGGTGATCGGCAAGACCAGCAGCAAGAAGCGGCTGTTCATGGATCTGGGAGACATCGCGGCCTCCGCCTACGGCCTCAATGCCGAGGAGGTTGTCGATGCGCTGCTGGAGCGCGAAAGCCTCGGCCCCACCGGCGTGGGCAACGGCGTGGCGTTGCCCCATGCCCGGCTGCCGGATCTGGAAAAGGTGGTGGGGGTGTTCGTCAGGCTCGAAAGCCCGGTCGATTTCGATTCGGTCGACAGACAGCCCGTCGATCTGGTCTTCGGGCTGTTCGCCCCAAAGGAGGCCGGGGTCGAGCACCTGAAGGCGCTGGCGCTGGTTTCGCGCACCATGCGCGATTCCTCGATCTGCACCAAGCTGCGGGCCAATGCCGACCCGGCCATCCTGCACGCCATTCTCACCGAAGGCCCGGCCTCGCGCGCCGCCTGATCTTCAGCCCCGTTTCCAGGGCCCGAAACCGAAGGCCATGTAATCGCGCTGGTAGGCGGCCTTGACGGCGGATTCCACCTCTTCGTCATGGATCTGCTCAAGGCGGTAGGGCCCCTTTTCGGGCACCACCGGCAGCGCCGGCGGCTTCAGCCCGAAACGGCCCGCCAGCCGTGCCAGATCATCGGCAAGCTCTTCTTCGCGAAAGATGTGATCGGGGGCGGAGAAATCGGCAAATCCCCGGATCACCTCGCTTTGCGAGGCCCAGGCGCCATCGACGCGAATGCTTGTCTGCCCCGAGAGATTGCCCCGCACGAAGCGGGCGAAGGCGATGAAGGCGCGGCGGTGGGTCTGCAGATCATAGCTGCTGTCCGGGGCGCCCTCGGGCAGGGGGACCTCGTAGCGTTCGCGCAGCAGAGCGCGAACCGCCGGATAGCTCTCAGGCCCGGTGTTCAGGATGTGCTCGACAAAGGCATGATGGAGCCGCACCACCGGGTGGCGAAGCACCGTGAAGCTGCGGTGCCCCTTGTGCTGACGTTTCCACTTGCGCAGGGATTTCCGGGTGAACCCCGTCTGAAGCTCGTCCGGCGAGGCGCCATCGAGCGCGGCCAGCCACTGCCTGACCGCCTCGACCGGGCCCGAACGCACCGGCATGAACAGCAGCGGCGCGCGCGCGGCGGCCACATGGCCCGGCACCGCCGCGCCGCGGCGGGGTTCATGGTTGGGGATCTGGCTGAGGTTGAAGATGTCCACCCGGGCCAGCGCCTCTTCCATCTGGGAGAAATTCTCCACCCGTTCCTCGAGCGGCTGGGGATTCTGCTTCTTGGTCTTGCGGGAAATGGCGCTTTTCTGGTGCGTGATGCCGAGAAAGCGGGCCAGCCCGTTCAGCACCTCCAGATCCGCGATGTCCTCGTAGCCGATGTAAAAGCCCGTCTGGCCGCTGATCTGCAGCCCGCGCCGGATGTCGGCCTGGAAGGCCTGCCACTCGGCCAGATGATTGCGAAAACGCCCCTCGTCGAAGCGGATGCGGGCCGAGCGCGCCTGAGCCATGTCGCCCAGCCGCCACTGGCCGGTCTGGCGGGCGATCTCGAGCGAGATGAAGGAATCGAGCGGATTGCGGCTGAGGATGATCTTCGCGCAGCGTCTGTCGACCAGACAATGGGCGAAAATCCTCGGATCGTGATCGCTGAAGAAACG
>JALSGY010000463.1 GCA_026982515.1 Paracoccaceae bacterium | reverse complement strand
AGCTCGAATACGGCGAGGCGATCATGGAAATCCATGACGACGCGCTGGAGCCCGGCGAAAAGGTGCTGCTGGTGGACGACCTGCTGGCCACCGGCGGCACGGCGGAGGCCGGCATCAGGCTGGTCGAACGGCTGGGGGCCGAGATCGTCGGCTGCGCCTTCGTCATCGACCTGCCCGATCTGGGCGGACACAAGCGTCTGAGCGATCTGGGCTATGATGTGCACGCCCTGTGCGCTTTCGAAGGAGAGTGAACCGTTTGGTAAGGTTTCGGCGCTAGAACACCCCTGCCTGCAGGGAGCAGGCGCTGCTTGTTACCACATGTGAACCTCACATCGGAACGCCCCGCCATGTCCCCCGGCGGGGCGTTTTCGGGTCCCGCACCGGCTGCAGGCGCACGCCCCTCAGCCCAGCACCGCGCCGGGGTTCATGATGCCCGCCGGGTCCAGCGCGGCCTTGATGGCGCGCATCGCGGCCAGCCGGGCCGGATCGGCGTAGCGGCGCAGCTCTTCCACCTTCAGCCGCCCCACCCCGTGCTCGGCGCTGAACGAGCCGCCAAGATCGGCCACCAGATCATGCACCAGCCGGGTCAGCCCGGGGGCCTGCGCGGCATGGTCCTCGCGCCGCGCACCCGGGGCGGGAAAGAGGTTGTAATGCAGGTTGCCGTCGCCCAAGTGACCGAAGGCATTGATGCGCAACTCTGCCCTGGCGGCAATCTCGCGACCTGCCCGCTCCAGGAACTCGGGGATTGCCGAAAGCGGAAGCGAGACGTCATGCGAGGCCACCGCCCCGACCCGCCGGTTGGCCAGCGGGATCGATTCGCGCATCAGCCACAACGCCTGGCGCTGGGCCTCGCTTCCGGCCACCACCCCGTCAAGCGCCAGCCCCGCCTCCGCCGCCTCGCCGAACAGTGCCGCCAGGGCCTCCTGCGGGTCGGCCCCACCCGAAAGCCCCAGGTCGATCAGCACCGACCAGACCGGCGGACGGGCGAAGGGCTGACGGATCTCGGGCATGGTCTCGGCCAGGAATTCCAGCCCGGTGCCGCCGATCAGCTCGAAGGCCGAGATGCCCTCTCCGATGCGGCGCTGGGCGAGATTCAGCAGATCCAGCGCCGCGGCGGGCGTGGGCACCACGATCAGCGCCGCCCCCTCGCTCTCGGGGCGCGCAAACAGGCGCAGGGATGCCGCCGTGATCACCCCCAGCGTCCCCTCGGAGCCGATCAGGAGATTTCTGAGATCGTAGCCGGTGTTGTCCTTGCGCAGCCGCTTCAGCCCGTGCCAGACGCTGCCGTCGGGCAGCACCGCCTCCAGCCCGAGGCACAGCTCGCGCGCATTGCCGTAACGCAGCACGTTCACCCCGCCGGCATTGGTGGCCAGATTGCCGCCGATCTGGCAGCTGCCCTCCGAGGCCAGCGACAGCGGAAACAGCCGCCCGGCCTCCGCAGCGGCGGCGCGTACCGCGTGCAGGGTGGCACCGGCCTCGGCGATCAGCACGTTCTCGCCCGCATGCACGGCGCGGATACGCGCCATCCGCTCCAGCGAAAGCACCACCGGCGCGGGGCCTTGCGCCACCACCTGCCCGCAGACCAGACCGGTGCCGCCGCCATAGGGCACAACCGGCACGCGGGCGCGGGCGGCCTCGGTGACGATGGCGGAAACCTCGGCCACGTTGCCAGGTGCCAGCACCACCCCGGCCTGGCCGTGGAAGCGGCCGCGCGGCTCTTCCAGATAGCGCGGCTCTACTGGGCGGAAACAGGCCCCGGACAGCTGTCCGCGCAGCCGTGCCAGAAACGCCTCTGTAACCGGATTCAGCTCCATCTGCCCCCCGTTGTCGCCGCCCCCCCGGCACACGGCTCAACCCACGTCCGTCTTGCCGCGGCGGTCGGCCCGCAGGTTGGCATAGAGCACATGATTGCGCCAGCGGCCGTTGATCTGCAGATAGCTTTGCGCCACGCCCTCATACTTGAAGCCGCATTTTTCCAGCACTGCCCGCGAGGCCACGTTCTCGGGCAGGCAGGCGCTTTCGAGCCGGCTGAGATCGAGCGTGGTGAAGGCATGGTGCACCACCGCCTTGAGCGCCTCTTCCATGTAGCCCTTGCGGGCATGCGGCAGGCCGATCCAGTAGCCGCAGGTGCCCGCCTGCGAGGGGCCGCGGCGGATGTTGTCGAGCGTGATCGCCCCCAGAAGCATCCCGTCGGCGCGGCGGATCAGGAACAATGGCACCGCGCTGCCGTTGGCGATCGAGCGCTGCGCCCAGTAGACGCGGTTGGCAAAGCTCTTGCGCGAGAGGTGGTCGTCCGACCAGGCAGGCTCCCACGGTTTCAGGAACTCGGCGCTTTCGCGGCGCAACGCCGCCCATTGGCGGTAGTCGGAATGCTGCGGCGGGCGCAGCGTCATGCGTTCGGTCTCGATGCGGAGCTTGCGACGGCGCGTCAGCATCAGCCCGCCAGCCTCTCTTGCAGCTCCGCCAACCCCGGCGCGCCATCCACCGGGCCGTAGAGCGCCAGCGCCGCCTTGCCGCCTGCCAGACTGGCGGCCAGCGCGCGCACATCGGCAAGGCCCACCGCATCGATGCGGGCAACCGTCTCGTCAAGATCGGGCACCCGGCCCCAGATGGCCACCATCCGCGCCAGCCGCTCGGCCCGCGAAGCGGGGCTTTCCAGCCCCATCAGCAGCCCGGCCTTCATCTGCGCCCGGGCCCGGGCCACTTCGGCCTCGGTCATGTCCTCTGCGGCGCGGCGAAGTTCGGTGACGGTGATCTCGGCCAGCTCGTCGATCTGCTCGGCGGAGGTGCCGGCGTAGATCGTCGTCATGCCGGTATCGGAATAGGCGCCGGCCTGGGCGTAGATCGTGTAGCACAACCCGCGCTTTTCGCGCACCTCCTGGAACAGCCGCGAGGACATCCCGCCCCCCAGCGCGGTGGCCAGGATCTGCGAGGTGTAGATGGCATCGTCCCGGTAGCCGGGGCTTTCCAGCGCCAGGGCGAAATGGGCCTGCTCCAGCGGCTTCAGCTCGCGCCGCTCACCGCCCAGGAAACTGGCCGCCGGCACGCCCGGATCGCCCGCCGCGGGCAGGTGGCCGAACAGGCGCTCGGCCTCGCGCACGATGGCGTCATGGTCCACCGCGCCGGCGGCGGCGAGGATCATCCGCTCGGGGCTGTAATGCTCCTGCACGAAACCGGCCAGGTCGTCGCGGGAAAAGGCGGCGACCCGCTCGGCCGGGCCGAGGATGGTGCGCCCCAGCGGCTGGCCCGGATAGGCGGCCTCCTGCAGCCAGTCGAAGATGATGTCGTCGGGGGTGTCGAGCGCCTGGCCGATCTCCTGCAGGATCACCCCGCGCTCCACCTCGATTTCGGCCGGGTCGAACACCGGGTTGAGCACGATGTCCGCGATCACGTCCAGTGCCAGCGGCACATCGGCCTCCAGCACCCGGGCGTAATAGGCGGTAAGCTCGCGCGAGGTATAGGCGTTGATGTAGCCGCCCACATCCTCGATCGCCTCGGCGATCTGCAGGGCGGTGCGGTTGGTGGTGCCCTTGAAGGCCATGTGTTCCAGAAAATGGGCGATGCCGTTCTGCTCTTCGCGCTCGTGGCGGCCGCCTGCCAGCACCCACAGCCCCAGCGAGGCGGATTTCAGCCCCGGCATATGCTCCGTGACGATGTGCAGGCCGTTGGGCAGGGTATGGAGTTCAACGCTCACCTGGCGATGCGCTCCCGGATCAGGGCCTGAAGCGCCGCGAGGTCGTTTTCCACCTCGCTCACGCGCTCCTTGCACTCATGCAGATCCGCCATGCGCCCGGGCAGGGGCGGGCGGATGCCGGTGGCCGCCTCCACCGCATCGGGGAATTTCGCCGGATGCGCGGTGGCCAGGGAAACCATCGGCACCGGCGCGCGCAGATGCTCTAAGGCCACCTTCGCCCCCACCGCGCTGTGCGGGCAGAGGATCTGGCCGGTGCTCTCGTAGAGGCGGCGGATGGTTGCGGTGGTTTCCTCTTCCGAGGCCCGACCCGAGGCGAACACCTCGCGCAGGGCTTCCAGCGCCCCCTGGGGGATGGTGAAACGCCCTGTTGCCTTCAGCTCGTCCATCAGCTGCGCCACCGCTTCGCCCTCGCGCCCAAGCGCATCGAAAAGCGCCCGCTCGAAGTTGGAGGAAACCTGGATGTCCATCGACGGGCTGATCGAAGGTTTCACCCCCCTGGTCTCATAGATGCCGGTTTCCAGCGCCCGGTGCAGGATGTCGTTGAGGTTGGTGGCGATCACCAGCCTGCCGATCGGCAGGCCCATGCGGCGGGCGATGTAGCCGGCGAAGATGTCGCCGAAATTGCCGGTAGGCACAGTGAAGTCGATTTCGCGATGCGGCGCGCCGAGACTGACCGCGGCGGTGAAGTAATAGACCACCTGCGCCAGAACCCGCGCCCAGTTGATGGAATTGACCCCTGCCAGCCGCACCTCGTCGCGGAAGGCAAAATCGTTGAACATGTCCTTGAGCCGGGCCTGGCAGTCGTCGAAATCGCCCCTGAGCGCCAGCGCGTGCACGTTGGCCTCGGAGGGCGTGGTCATCTGCCGGCGCTGCACGTCCGACACCCGGCCCTCGGGGAAGAGGATGAACACGTCCACGTTGTCCAGGCCCCGGAAGGCCTCGATGGCGGCCGAGCCGGTATCGCCCGAGGTGGCGCCGACGATCGTCACCCGCTGCCCGCGCCGGGCCAGGGCCGCCTGGAACAGCTGGCCGATCAGCTGCATGGCGAAGTCCTTGAAGGCCAGCGTGGGGCCATGGAACAGCTCCAGCAGGAAGTGGTTCGCACCCAGCTGCACCAGCGGCGCGCGCGCCGGATGGCCGAAGCCGCGGTAGGCACGGGCGATGATGTCGCGGAACTCGCCGTCGGAGAAGCTCTCGCCCAGGAAGGGGCGCATCACCTCAAAGGCGGCCTCCTCGTAGCCCAGCCCGGCCAGCGCCGCGATCTCGGCATGGCTCATCGAGGGGATGGTTTCGGGCACGTAGAGGCCGCCGTCGCGGGCCAGGCCCGTCAGCATCGCTTCTTCGAAACCCAGCACGGGCGCCCGCCCGCGCGTCGAGACATACCGCATCGTCCGATCCGCCGTTACACTTCCCGGCGCTTGATACGCCACAGCAGGTAGGCTGTCATCCCCATCCATGCGATAGCCAGCAAAAACCAGGTAATGGCGTATTCGAGGTGAACGTTACGCAGATCGGTGGGACTGACGGGCCGGGGCTCCACCCCGTCGCCGGTATCGCTGCGCGCCACGATCAGCACCGGCTCGGCGCCCAGGGCCTCGGCCATGGCGGGCACGTCGCGGGCAAACCAGATGTTGGCCTTCAGATCCGGCTCGGGGGTGAAACCGTCCACCTCGCGCGGCCAGTGCAGGTTGCCGGCGACGGTTATCCGCCGCCCGCCGGGGCGCGGGGCATCCTTGGCCTCGGCCGGCACGACGCCGCGCTCCAGCAGCACGCGGCGGGTGCCGGTATCCAACGTGGTAATGACACGGTAGCCTCCCCCCGACAGGCCGCGACCGACCAGGACGTGGATCTCCCGCTCGCCGAGCACCCCGCTGGCCCGTACGGCAAGATACTTGTCGGCGACCGGATCGGGGTTTTCGGGCAGCTCGACGGGGGGGCGGTCGATACGGGCCGCGATCTGCGCCATGATCTCGTTCTTCTCGCCCATGCGCTGCACCTGCCACAGCCCCAGCCACAGCAGGATGGCGGTGCCGGTCAGGCCGAACATGAGCGGAGCGATGATGCGCCTTGTCATTGTTCCCCTCGGAAGAGGGGCGCAGGAATGCCCCGCGCCCCTTCGTTCTTGCCGGACGGTTGCACGATCCGGACGATCAGCTGCCCCAGATGTAGATCGAGGCGAACAGGAACAGCCAGACCACATCGACGAAATGCCAGTACCAGATGGCAGCCTCGAAGCCCACGTGCTGCTCCGGGGTGAAATCGCCCTTCTGAAGCCGGTAGAGGCAGACCGCGAGGAAGATCGTGCCGATGATCACGTGCAGCCCGTGGAACCCGGTGGCCATGAAGAAGTTGGCCCCGTAGATGTTGCCCGCGAAGCTGAAGCTCGCCTCGGCATATTCATAAGCCTGGAAGAAGGTGAAGATCAGGCCCAGCACGATCGCCAGGATCAGCCCGTTTCGCACGTCGCGACGGTTGTTTTCATGGACCAGCGCGTGGTGGGCCCAGGTCGCGGCCGCGCCGGAGGCCAGCAGGATCAGCGTGTTGATCAGCGGGATGCTCCAGGGATCGAAGGTCTCGATTCCCGGCGGCGGCCAGGTGCCCTCGACCTTCGGGTAGCCTTCGGTCATCGGGTAGAGCGCATTCTTGAAGAAGCTCCAGAACCAGGCGGCGAAGAACATCACCTCCGACATGATGAACAGGATGAAGCCGTAGCGCAGCCCGATCCTGACCACCGGCGTGTGCTCGCCCTCTCGCGCCTCGCGGATCACGTCCGACCACCAGCCGTACATGACATAGACGACACCGGCGGCACCGATGAAGAACACCCAGGGCGTGACGTCATGGAACCAGAGCACCGCCCCGGTCAGCATGACGATCCCGGCCACCGCCCCGAGAAACGGCCAGATCGATGGTTGCAGGATATGGTAGTCGTGGTTTTTAACGTGCGCCATTCGCAGTCCCTCGCATGGTGCCTAGTTGGAACCGGCCTGATCCTGCTCCGCCATGGCGGCATAATCTTCAGGCAGGTCGGTTTCGTGGAAAGTGTAGGACAGGGTGATGTGATTCACGAACTTCGCATCACGGTCCAGGGTGATATCGGGATCGATGTAATAGGTTACCGGCATCCGAACCCTCTCGCCCGGTTCCAGCACCTGTTCGGTAAAGCAGAAACACTCGATCTTGGTGAAGAACCCCCCCGCGTCATAGGGGGCAACATTGTAGCTGGCAGTGCCGGCGATAACCCGGTCAGTGGGGTTGTAGGCCTCGTAGAAGGCCAGGCCCGTCTCGCCGATACGTATCTCCACCTCGCGCTGGAGCGGGCGAACTTCCCAGGGCATCCCGCGGGCAAGCGACGCATCGAAACGCACGGTGATGGTCTGATCCAGCACCCGGTCGGCCCCCGCATCCGCCACGCCGGTCGTGCCCCCGAAGCCGGTGACCCGGCAGAACCAGTCATACAGCGGCACCGAGGCCCAGGCCAGCGCGCCCATCACGATCACGACGCCGACCATCTGCAGCGCGGTCTTGTGATTTCGCCGCAGCGTCACCTGTCCTGCTCCGCAACTGCCGGGGCCCGATCGCCCGCCCCGGTCAGGAGCTCGATCTCGGTCCTCATCTTCACCATGGAAACGGCGAGAACCACCAGCACGAAAGCCCCCAGCGAGACCGCCAGTCCGACATTGCGCCCCAGGCGGCGATGGTGAAGTTCGTGTTCGCGGGCAATCGGCATTACCAGCCTCCCATGTCAAAGCTGCGCAGCGCCGCTTCCACCAGAAGCGCGCTGAAATGCAGGAAAAGATAATAGAGAGAAAGGCGGAAGAACGCCTTCTCCGCCCGCCAGCCGTCAGCCTCGGCGGCGGCCTCGTCGCGCCTGAAGATGTCCAGGGCCGACTTGACGAACCACAGGTTCAGCACCGCTGCCACCGCCAGGTAGACCGGCCCGCCGATCCCGGTCAGCCCCAGCCCGAGCGATACCGGCACCAGCAGCAGCGTATAGGCCAGGACATGCCGGCGCGTGGTGGCATGGCCGTGGGTGACGGTCAGCATCGGCACCCCGGCCTTGGAGTAGTCTTCCTTCATGAACAGCGCCAGCGCCCAGAAATGCGGCGGCGTCCAGATGAAGATCAGGGCGAACATAAGGATGCTCTCGATCGAGATGTCGCCCGTGGCCGCCGCCCAGCCGATCATCGGCGGAAAGGCCCCCGCGGCCCCGCCGATGACGATGTTCTGCGGCGTCCAGCGCTTGAGCCACATGGTGTAGATCACCGCGTAGAAGAAGATGGTGAAGGCCAGCAGCGCCGCGGCCACCATGTTGGTGGTCAGCGCCAGCATGATCACCGCCATGACCGACAGGGTGATGCCGATCGCGAAGGCCTCCTTCGGGCTCACCTTGCCGGCGGGCACGGGCCGGTTGCGGGTACGGCGCATCATGGCGTCGATATCCGCGTCATACCACATGTTCAACGCCCCCGACGCCCCCGCCCCGACGGCGATGAACAACGTCGCGGCAAGCCCGATCACCGGATGCACGCCCGCCGGGGCCACCAGCAGCCCGACCAGCGCGGTGAATACCACCAGCGACATGACGCGCGGCTTGAGCAGGGCAACATAATCGCCGAAGCCGGCTTCGTCTTCATGTTCCATGACGCTGGCATCTGTCATTGTCGTCCGGTCCCGTCAATCGGGCCGCGGCATGATTTGGCGCGGCTGTTCAGTTGTTCGAGGCGACAATCACGTTGCGCGGCGTGCCGGCATATTCCTCGATCGCGCCATCCAGCCATTTCCGGTAGGCTTCCTCGCTCACCACCTTCACGGTGATCGGCATGTAGGCGTGATCCTTGCCGCACAGCTCCGAGCACTGGCCGAAATAGACGCCTTCGCGTTCGGCCGTGAACCAAAGTTCGGCCAAACGCCCGGGCACGCCATCCTGCTTGACGCCGAAGGCGGGAATCGTCCAGCTGTGGATCACGTCAGAAGCCGTCACCTGCATCACGATGGTCTTGCCCACCGGAATCACCACGGCGGTATCGGTGGCCAGCAGGTATTCATCGGGGTTGTAGCCGTATTCCTCCAGCTGATCCCGCTCCAGCAGGAAACTGTCGAAGCCGAAATCGTAATCGACGTATTCGTAGCTCCAGTACCACTGATTGCCCGTCACCTTGATGGTGACATCGGCCTCGGGAATGGTCTGCTGCTTGAACAGGACCGGCAGGGAAAGCGCGCCGATGAACATCAGGATGATGATCGGCACCACCGTCCAGGCAACCTCGATCGGCGTGTGGTGGGTAAAGCGGGCCGGCTCGGGATTCGCCCGCCTGTTGTAACGGATGGCGACGATCGTCAGCAGAATCACCACGAACACAACGATTGCCACGATGATGACGTTGATCATCCCGTCCAGCCACTGCACGTCGCGGGCCAGTTCCGTCCCCGCCGGCTGGAACCCGGTGCCCCCCGGCGTGGGTTTGCCCACCGTCTCGAGGTTTTCGATGCCTTCGCCGGCAAAGGCGGCCCCGGCTGCGAATATGCTGGTGAAAACGGCCCACAGGCCGGAAAGGGTGTTCTGTTCGCGCATTTCTTTTCCCTGTTCGCCGACGGTCATGAGGCGGTTTTCCAGGCCGCCCACCGCCCCGCCCCGAAAGGTGAGGAGGATTCCCGTTGTTTCCGTGCATTTTGAAACCATATTACGGGGGATCAAACAAGCATTTAGATTGCGGCAAAGGGCCGCTTTGGCCCTTACCCTTTCCTGACCGGAGAAATACATGCCTTCAGACAGCTTCCGCCCCTTCGAAACCGGCCTTGATCGGGACAGTGCGCTTTGCATTCTGCGCGAAGCGGTCAGCGGTGCCGACGACGGCGAGCTTTTCCTCGAGCGGCGGCGCTCGGAGGTGCTGGTGCTCGATGACGGGCGCATCCGCACCGCCAGCTACGACACCTCCGAAGGCTTCGGCCTGCGGGCCGTGGCGGGGGAAACCACCGGCTATGCCCATTCCACCGAGATTTCCGAGAAATCCCTGCGCCGCGCCGCCGAAACCGCCCGCCTGGCCGTGGCCGATGGCGGCGGGACGCTGGCCGATGCCCCCCAGCCCACCAACCGGCGCCTCTACACCGACAACGACCCGCTGGAGGAGGCCGAATTCCCGGTAAAGATCGAGACCCTGCGCGAGATCGACGCATTCGCCCGCGATCTGGACAGGCGGGTGGTTCAGGTCACCGCCACCATCGCCGCCTCGCTGCAGGAGGTCGAGATCCTGCGCCCCGAGGGCACGCATCTGCGCGACATCCGCCCCATGGTGCGGGTCAACGTCTCGGTGATCGTCGAGGAAAACGGGCGGCGCGAATCGGGCAGCCACGGCGCCGGAGGGCGGCTGCCGCTGAGCGGCTTCATCGCCCCCGAACACTGGCAGGAAACCACCCGCGAGGCGCTGCGAATCGCCCTCGTCAACCTGCGGGCCGAACCCGCGCCCGCAGGTGTGATGGATGTGGTG
>JALSGY010000462.1 GCA_026982515.1 Paracoccaceae bacterium | reverse complement strand
GCGCCCCAGCGAGCCGCTGCCGGTCCAGACGACGGAAGTGTCGCTGATCTCGGCCCGGGAGTTCGCGGCCATGACCTTGCCGGACACCCCGCCGCAGGTGCCCGATACCCTTCCCGGGCTGGCCGGGCCGGCGGCCGACGAGGACGCGCCTGCCATATCCGTTCCAGAAGAGCCCCGCCCCGAGCCGCCGCAGGCCCCGGCCGTGGCCCCGCCAGAGGCCGAGAGCGCACCGCCGCCGCTTCCCGACCCGGCGCAACCGCCCGAACTGCCCGACGAGGCGCCGCAGCCGGTCGTGCCCGTGGCAGAGGCCGCCCCCGCGCCCGACAGGCCCTCCGACGAGCCGCCGAAGCCCGAGGCGGCGCCGCGCATCGCCCCCACGCCGGCCCCCGCGCCCCCGCCTGACAGCGAGGTGGCCGATGTCGTGACCCCCGAGGTGAGGCCGGACGAGGCGGCCGAGACCCCGCAGGAGGCCCGGCCCGCCACCGCGCCCGAACAGGCCGCTCCCGAGATCGTCACCGAGGCCGAGAAGCCGTCGCGCGCCGAGATCGTGGCCTCCGCGCGCCCGCGTGCCCGCCCCGCCCGTCCGCCGGCGCAGGACAGGCCCCGGCCCCAGCCCCAGCCCGATCCGGCCCGCGAGGCGATCGATGCGGCGGTGGCCGCGGCCGTGACCGGCAGCAATCGGCCAGCCCCGGCGCTTCCCTCCGGCCCGCCGTTGACCCGTGGCGAAAAGGATGCTCTGCGGGTGGCAGTGCAGCGGTGCTGGAATACCGGCTCATTGTCGTCGGAGGCGCTGCGCACCACGGTGGTGGTTGCGGTACGGATGAACCGGGACGGCACGCCGCAGAACGGCTCGATCAGGATGTTGTCCTATGAAGGCGGAAGCGAAACGGCGGCAAGAAAGGCCTACGAGGCGGCGCGGCGGGCGATTATCCGCTGCGGTGCACGCGGATTTGACCTGCCGGCCGAGAAGTTTTCGCGCTGGCAGGATATCGAAATGACGTTCAACCCGGAGAGAATGAGGATCAAATGAAACTGTTCAAAGCCCTCGCCCTCGCCCTGGCGGCCCTGACACTGGTGGCGACCGCCCAGGCGCAGCAACGCTCCGGCCCTCTGCGGATCGAGATCACCGAAGGGGTGATCGAGCCGCTGCCCTTCGCGGTGCCCGATTTCGTGGCCGAAAACCCCGCCGCCCAGGAATACGCCCGTTCGGTGGCGCGGGTGATCGCCTCGGATCTGGTGGGCACCGGGCTGTTTCGGGAAATTCCCTCCGATGCCTTCATCTCGCAGATCACCAGCTTCAAGAACCCGGTGCAGTTCGCCGACTGGAAGGCGATCAATGCTCAGGCGCTGATTACCGGGGCGGTCAGCCTGGGCAGCGACGGGCGGCTGATCGTGAAGTTCCGGGTCTATGACGTGTTCGCCGATGCGCCGCTGGGCGAGGGGCTGCAGTTTGCCGGTTCGGCTGCCAGCTGGCGGCGCATGGCGCACAAGGTGGCGGATGTGGTCTACAGCCGGATCACCGGCGAGGGCCCGTATTTCGACAGCCGGATTGTCTTCGTGGCCGAAAGCGGCCCCAAGGGCGCACGCAAGAAGCGCCTGGCGGTCATGGATTACGACGGGGCCAACGTCCAGTATCTGACCGATGACAACGCCATCGTTCTGGCGCCGCGCTTTTCGCCGGCTGGGGACAAGGTGCTCTATACCAGCTACGAGACGGGCTTCCCGCGCATCTACGTGATGGATGTGGCCACGGTAAAGCGCCGGGCCCTGGACGTGCCGGCGGAGGCCATGACCTTCGCGCCCCGCTTCTCGCCCGATGGCCGGACGGTCGTCTTTTCGCTCACTCGCGGCGGCAATACCGACATCTACAAGACGGATATCCGGGGCGGGCCGCTGGTGAGGCTGACCTCGACTCCCTTCATCGAGACCGCGCCCAGCTTTTCGCCCGATGGCTCCATGATCGTATTCGAAAGCGACCGCTCTGGTTCGCAGCAGCTTTACATCATGCCGGTGAATGGCGGCGAGGCGCGGCGGATCAGCTTCGGGCCGGGGCGCTATGGCACGCCGGTGTGGTCGCCGCGCGGCGATCTGATCGCCTTCACCAAGCAGAACAAGGGCCGCTTCCACATCGGGGTGATGCGCACCGACGGGTCGGAAGAGCGGCTGCTCACCGCCTCCTTCCTCGACGAGGGGCCGACGTGGTCTCCCAACGGGCGGGTGATCATGTTCACCCGCGAGACCCAGGGCTCGCGCGGGGCGCCGGCGCTCTACTCGGTGGACATCACCGGGCGCAACCTGCGGCGGATTCCCACCGATGGCCCGGCGTCCGACCCTTCCTGGTCGCCCATTTTGCCGTAGGCCACGTTTTCAAACCGGCCCGCGGGTGATAGAGTTCACCGGATCGGGCCAATAACAACAGCGGATCAGGTTCATGAGACTCCAGACCAAATTGCTTTTCATCGCCGCGACGGTCATCCTGGCCGCCTGCACCACCCCCGGCCGGTTCGGTGCCGGCGGCAATGAGGCGGCCCTCGGCGCGGCCTCGGATCCGACCTCGCCGGCCTATTTCCAGCAGACCATCGGCGACCGGGTGCTCTTCGCCGTCAACGAGAGCACGCTGAGCGAGGAGGCGCAGGCCATCTTGCGCGAACAGGCGGCCTGGCTGCTGGCCAACCCCGAATACACCGCAGTCATCGAGGGCCATGCCGACGAGCGGGGCACGCGCGAATACAACCTTGCGCTGGGCGCGCGCCGGGCCAATGCGGTCTATGAATTCCTGGTCGCGCAGGGGGTCTCGCCGGACCGGCTGCGGACGGTCTCCTACGGCAAAGAAAGGCCGCTGGCCATCTGTTCGAACGAATCGTGCTACGCCCAGAACCGCCGCGCGGTGACGGTGATCACCCTGGCGGGCACCAGCTGATGGGGCGGCGCGGGCGATGATGCGGATCTGGACATTCCTTCTGGTCCTTCTGGCCGGCCTTGCGGTCTCGCCCGCGGCCTATGCCCAGGAGCGCGACGAGACGCTGGCCGACATCCGCCAGGAACTGACGGTGCTCTACGTGGAAATCCAGCGTCTGCGGCGCGAGCTTTCCACCACCAGCGGGATCGGCGCGAGCCCCGGCGGCTCGACCTTCCTTGAACGGCTCGATCTGCTTGAGGCGGAACTGACCCGCCTCAACGCCCGCACCGAAGAGCTGGAAAACTGGATCATCCGGATCGTCGAGGACGGCACCAACCGCATCGGCGACCTGGAGTTCCGGCTGGTGGAGCTGGAGGGCGGCGACGTCTCCAAACTGGGCGAGACCACCACCCTCGGCGGAGACCTTCCCGAGGGGGTGGGGATGATCCCTCAGCCGCCCTCCGACGACGGGCAGCTGGAGCTGGCGGTGGGCGAGCAGGCCGATTTCGACCGTGCCATGCAGGCGCTGGAAGAGGGAAACTATCGCGATGCGGCGATCCGTTTCGCCAATTTCGCCGACAGCTACACGGCAGGTCCGCTTACCGGCGAGGCGCATTTCTTCCGGGGCGAGGCGCTGATGGCGATGGGTGACGTGGCCAATGCCGCGCGGGCCTATCTGGAAAGCTTCTCCGGCTATCCCTCCAGCGAGCGGGCGCCGGAGGCGCTTTACAAGCTGGGCATCGCGCTGGGGGATCTCGGACAGATAAACGAGGCCTGCGTGTCGCTGGCCGAAGTGGCGGCGCGCTATCCCGATTCACCGGTGGTCCCTGACGCGCTGCTGGCCCGGCAGGACCTTTCCTGCCCTTGAACGTCGAACGTCAGGTCTGCGAGGAACTCGATCGCCTGTGGAAACTGTGCGGCGGCGGAACCGGGCTGGGTGTTGCAGTGTCGGGCGGCGGCGATTCCACCGCCCTTGTGCTGATCGCGCAGGTCTGGGCCGCCCAGCGGGGTGTCGCGCTGCATGCGGCCAGCGTGGATCACGGCCTGCGCGCGGAAGCGGCCGAAGAGGTGGCGCGGGTGGCGGCGCTGTGCGCTGCGCGCGCCATCGCCCATGAGACGCTGAAATGGGACGGCTGGGACGGAACGGGCAACCTGCAGGATGCCGCCCGCCGCGCCCGCTACGGGCTGCTGGCCGGCTGGGCCGCTGAGAGGGGGATCGGGGCGGTGGCCCTGGGCCACACCATGGACGACCAGGCGGAAACCGTGCTGATGAGGCTGGGCCGCGGGTCGGGGGTGGACGGGCTTTCCGCCATGGCGCCGATGCGCTTGCAGCAGGGTATCCACTGGCTGCGCCCGATGCTGGGCATCCGGCGCGAAGCCCTGCGGCGCCATCTTGCCGAACGGGGGGTGGGCTGGGCCGAAGACCCGAGCAACGAGGAGCTCCGCTACGAGCGGGTAAGGGTGCGCCGGGCATTGCGGCATCTGGAAGCATCGGGGGTTACCGTCGAGGGGCTGGCCCGGACGGCCAGCCGCATGCGCGCTGCCCGGCGGGTGCTGGAGCAGGCGATGCAGCAGGCCGCGCGCGAGATCGCCACGGTGCGGCTGGGCAGCGTGGTGATCGGGCGCGCCGCATTTGGCGGGCTGGAGGCGGAAACCCGCCGAAGGCTTCTGGTGCATGCGCTGAACTGGGTTTCGGGCCATGAGTATCCTCCCCGCAGCCGCCCTCTGGAAGATGCGGAAAAAGCGATCGGTGCGGGGCGGACGACTTCTCTGCACGGCTGTCTTGTCGTTTCATTCCGGGGGCTTGTGGTGATCTGCCGCGAGGCAGGCGCGGTGGCGGATCGCCATGCCGCACCCGGCGAGATCTGGGATGGCCGCTGGCTGGTGACGGGGCCGCGGGATGAACGCGCCCGGATCGCGCCCTTGGGAGAGAAAGGGCTGGCCGAATGCCCCGGCTGGCGCGATCTGGGTCTGCCACGCGAGGCTCTGGTGAGCCTTCCGGCCGTGTGGAAAGGGGCAGAGCTTGCCGCCGCGCCCCTGCTGGCGCTTTCGTCGGAATGGCAGGCTCGGCTGGTGGCTGGCGAAGATGATTTCTTCACATCGGCTTTATCGCATTGAACTGCTCGTGATCATCCTTATTTTAGGCACAGGGCCCGCACCGGCGGGCCTTGACGTATTGCATGGAGATTCCCTTGGGCAACGGCAACGCGCGCAACATCGCCTTCTGGGTCGTACTGTTTCTGCTGATCCTGGCACTATTCAATCTGTTCAGCGGGGGGCAGTCGGCGGTGAACTCGCGCACCGTCAGCTATACCGAATTCGTCCGCTCGGTCGACGCGGGCAATGTCCAGAGCGTCACGCTCGATGGTGAGCGGGTTCTGTTCCGCGGCGCCGACGGGCAGGATTACATGACCGTCCGCCCAGATGGCGCGGACATCTCCGCGCTCCTGCTTGACAAGAACATCAACCTCGTGGTCAAGCCGCAGGAACAGTCCGGTTTCACCACGGTGCTGCTGTCTTTCCTGCCCTTCCTTCTGCTGATCGGCGTGTGGATCTATTTCATGAACCGCATGCAGGGCGGCGGGCGCGGCGGGGCCATGGGCTTTGGCAAGAGCCGGGCCAAGCTGCTGACCGAAAAGCACGGGCGCGTCACCTTCGATGACGTGGCCGGCATCGACGAGGCCAAGGAGGAGCTGGAGGAGATCGTCGAGTTCCTTCGCAACCCGCAGAAGTTTTCGCGCCTTGGCGGCAAGATCCCCAAGGGGGCGCTGCTGGTGGGCCCGCCGGGCACCGGCAAGACCTTGCTCGCACGCGCCATTGCCGGCGAGGCCGGGGTGCCGTTCTTCACCATCTCCGGTTCCGATTTCGTGGAGATGTTCGTGGGTGTCGGCGCATCCCGTGTGCGTGACATGTTCGAACAGGCCAAGAAGAACGCGCCCTGCATCGTCTTCATCGACGAGATTGATGCGGTCGGCCGTTCGCGCGGGGTGGGTTACGGCGGCGGCAACGACGAACGCGAACAGACGCTCAACCAGCTTCTGGTGGAGATGGACGGCTTCGAGGCCAACGAGGGCATCATCATCGTGGCTGCCACCAACCGGCCCGATGTGCTTGACCCGGCGCTGCTGCGCCCGGGCCGTTTCGACCGTCAGATCCAGGTTCCCAACCCCGATATCAAGGGCCGCGAGAAGATCCTTCAGGTGCATGCCCGCAAGGTGCCGCTGGGCCCCGATGTGGACCTGCGGATCATCGCCCGCGGCACGCCCGGCTTCTCGGGCGCCGATCTGGCCAACCTGGTGAACGAGGCCGCGCTGATGGCGGCCCGCATCGGGCGGCGTTTCGTGACCATGGAGGATTTCGAGAACGCCAAGGACAAGGTCATGATGGGGCCCGAACGGCGCTCGATGGTCATGAGCGAGGATGAGAAGAAGCTGACCGCCTACCACGAGGCGGGCCATGCCATCGTCGGCATGAACGTGCCGCAGCACGACCCGATCCACAAGGCCACGATCATCCCGCGCGGCCGGGCCCTGGGCCTTGTGCTTTCGCTGCCCGAGCGTGACCAGCTGTCGGTAACCTACACCAAGTACAAGTCCAAGATCGCCATGGCGATGGGTGGCAAGGTGGCCGAAGAGATGATCTTCGGCCCGGAGAACGTAACTTCGGGTGCGGCCAGCGACATCCAGCAGGTGACGAAGATCGCCCGTGCGATGGTCACCCAGTTCGGCATGTCGGAAAAGCTGGGCAACATCGATTATGCCAACGAGCAGCAATCCTTCCTCGGGGCCTATCAGGCCGCACCGGCCGCCAGCCCCGAAACCCAGGAGCTGATCGACGAGGAGGTGCGCCGCATCGTCGACGAGGGCTACGAAACCGCCAAGCGCATCCTCACCGAGAAGCGCGAGGATCTGGAAAAGCTCGCCCAGGGTCTGCTTGAATATGAAACGCTGACCGGAGACGAGATCCGGAAGGTCATCAATGGCGAGCCGCTCAGGCGCGGCGACGACGAGGATGACACCCCCGATCAGGGCAATGCGGCCTCGGTCACGGCGATTCCGAAGACCAAGCCCAAACCCCGCCCCGGCAGCGGGCTCGAGCCCGAGCCCTCCACCTGAGCCGGAGCGAAGATGAACGACTGGAACCCCGAAACCTATGCCAGGTTTCGGGGTTTGCGTTTGCGCCCGGCGATCGACCTGCTGGCGCAGGTTCCCGATCTGCCCCCCGGCGACGTGGTCGATCTGGGCTGTGGCGCCGGTGCGGTGGCCGAGGCCCTGCGTGCCCGTTTTCCCGGCCGCAGGTTGATCGGGGTGGACAGCTCTCCGGCCATGCTCTCGCAGGCGCGCGAGGCGGGGCTCCACGATGATCTGATCCGCGCCGATGCCGCCAGCTGGGCCCCGCCGCGGCCCCCGGCGTTGATTTATGCCAACGCATTGTGCCACTGGCTGGCGGATCATTCCGCCCTCTTTCCCAGGCTGCTGCGCCTCCTTGCGCCGGGCGGTGTGCTCGCGGTGCAGATGCCGCGTCAGTATCTTGCCCCATCGCATGCGTTGCTTCGCGATATCGCGGCTGCGAAATTTCCGCATCTGTTCGATTTCCGGAGCTGGACGCCCCCGGTGGCCGCGCCTGCCGAATATGCTGCCCTGCTTGCTCCGCTTGGCGATCTGAACCTGTGGGAGACGGAATATTTTCAGCGCCTCGCCCCGGTGGTGGAGGGCCACCCCGTGCGTCACTTCACCCGGTCCACCGCCGTCCGGCCGTTTCTCGAGAAGCTGGACGAGGCGCAGCGCCGCGAGTTTCTCAAAGCTTATGACGAGGCCCTTTCGCGCGCCTACCCAAGGGCGCCTGACGGCTTCGTCTCCTTTCCCTTCCGCCGGCTGTTCTTCACCCTGGTCCGTTCTGCCGGAGCGACGATTTAGATGCGGGATATGTCGTAATCCATGCTGTTGCGCCTCCGATGCGAAGGTATACGGTGGTAGACGAAAAGGGCGTACCCATCCAGACAGGGGGCTGAAATGAAATACAAAACGGATATCGAGATTGCCCGCGCGGCGAAGAAGCTCCCGATCCAGGAGATCGGCGCGAAGCTGGGCATCGGTGCCGAGCATCTTCTGCCCTACGGCCATGACAAGGCCAAGATCGGGCAGGAGTTCATCGAATCCGTTCAGGGCAATCCGGACGGCAAGCTGATCCTGGTGACGGCCATCAACCCCACCCCCGCCGGCGAGGGCAAGACCACCACCACGGTGGGGCTGGGCGACGGGCTGAACCGGATCGGCAGGAAGGCGGCGATCTGCATCCGCGAGGCCAGCCTGGGCCCATGTTTCGGCATGAAGGGCGGCGCGGCCGGGGGGGGGCATGCGCAGGTGGTGCCGATGGAGGACATGAATCTTCACTTCACCGGCGATTTCCATGCCATCACCGCCGCCCACAACCTGCTGGCCGCGATGATCGACAACCACATCTACTGGGGCAACAAGCTGGGCATCGATGAGCGCCGCGTCAGCTGGAAGCGGGTGCTGGACATGAATGACCGGGCGCTGCGCGACATCGTCACCTCGCTTGGTGGGGTGGCCAACGGCTTTCCTCGGCAGACGGGCTTCGACATCACCGTGGCCTCCGAGGTGATGGCGATCCTGTGTCTGGCGCGCAACCTGGACGATTTGCAGAAGCGGCTGGGCGACATCATCGTGGCCTACCGGCGCGACCGCAGCCCCATCTACTGCCGTGACCTGAAGGCCGATGGTGCGATGACGGTGCTGCTCAAGGATGCCATGCAGCCCAATCTGGTGCAGACGCTGGAAAACAACCCCGCCTTCGTGCACGGCGGCCCCTTTGCCAACATCGCCCATGGCTGCAATTCGGTGACCGCCACCACCACGGCGCTGAAACTGGCCGATTACGTGGTGACCGAGGCCGGTTTCGGGGCCGATCTGGGGGCCGAGAAATTCATGAACATCAAGTGTCGCAAGGCAGGGATCGCCCCCGATGTGGTGGTGCTGGTGGCCACCGTGCGGGCCATGAAGATGAACGGCGGGGTGGCGAAGGCCGATCTGGATGCGGAAAACGTGGCTGCCGTGGCCGAAGGCTGCCCGAACCTCTCGCGCCACATCTCGAACCTGAAATCCTTCGGCGTGCCGGTTGTGGTGGCGATCAACCATTTCGTTACCGATACCGAGGCCGAGATCGAGGTGATCCGCGAAAGCGCGGCCGCCGAGGGGGCCGAGGCCTTCCTGTGCCGTCATTGGGAACTGGGCTCGGAGGGTGCGGCAGATCTGGCCGAGCGGGTGGCCGAGATCGCCGACAGCGGGGCGGCCCAGTTCGCGCCGCTCTACCGCGATGATCTGCCGCTGTTCGAGAAGATCGAGACCATCGCCAAGCGCATCTACCACGCTGACGAGGTGCTGGCCGACAAGAAGATCCGCGACCAGCTTCGCCAGTGGGAGGGCGCCGGCTATGGCCATCTGCCGATCTGCATGGCCAAGACACAATATTCCTTTTCCACCGACCCCAACCTGCGTGGCGCGCCCGTGGGCCACAGCGTGCCGATCCGCGAGGTGCGTCTGAGCGCCGGGGCGGGCTTCGTGGTGGTCATCTGCGGCCAGATCATGACGATGCCGGGCCTGCCCAGCCATCCGGCCGCCGAGGGCATTCACCTCAACGAGCTTGGTCAGATCGAGGGGTTGTTCTAGACAGCCCCTGTTCCGGGCGGCCATTGCCTTGGGCAGGAGTATTCGGGCAAAGAAGAAGGAACGGACTGGTGACGGCAAGACTGATCGACGGAAAGGCCTTTGCTGCGGATGTGCGCAGGAAGGTGGCGGCCCAGGTGGCGCGCCTGAAGGCAGAGCACGGCATCACGCCGGGGCTGGCGGTGGTGCTGGTGGGCGAGGATCCGGCCAGCCAGGTCTATGTGCGCTCGAAGGGGAAGATGACCGTCGAGGTGGGCATGAACTCCTTCGAGCACAGGCTGCCCGCCGAAACGGAAGAGGCGACGTTGCTGGCGCTGCTGGACGATCTCAATGCCGATCCGGCTGTTCATGGCATTTTGGTCCAGCTTCCCCTGCCCGATCACATGGACGAATCGAACATCATAAACCGGATCGACCCGGCCAAGGACGTGGATGGATTTCACATTTCCAATGTCGGCCTGCTCGCGACGGGGCAGAAGGCCATGGTGCCCTGCACCCCTCTGGGCTGTCTGATGATGCTGCGCGACCACCACGGCAGCCTGTCGGGTCTGGATGCGGTGGTGGTGGGGCGCTCCAATATCGTCGGCAAGCCGATGGCGCAGCTTCTGCTGCGCGACAGCTGCACGGTGACGATCGCCCACAGCCGGACCCGCAACATCGAGGAAGTCTGCCGGCGTGCCGATATCCTGGTGGCGGCGGTGGGCCGGCCCGAGATGATCACCGGTGCATGGGTCAAGCCCGGCGCCACGGTGATCGACGTGGGCATCAACCGCATCCCCGCCCCCGAAAGGGGCGAGGGCAGGACGCGGCTTGTGGGGGACGTGCATTTCGACAGCGCCGCGCAGGTGGCCGCGGCCATCACCCCGGTGCCGGGAGGCGTGGGGCCGATGACCATCGCCTGCCTGCTGGCCAACACGCTCACCGCCTGC
>JALSGY010000461.1 GCA_026982515.1 Paracoccaceae bacterium | reverse complement strand
CCGGCCAGATGCTGCTGGATGAGGGGTTTCCCGGCCACCATTTCGACGTGATCCACGGGCTGCGCTGGCGGATCGACCTGCGCCAGCCTCCCCGCTTCGATCATGAAGGTACCCTGGCCAATCCCGGCGCCCGCCGCATCGAGGGGCTGGAATTCGCCGGCAGGCCGCTGCGCGACGACATGCGCTTCATCCTCGCCACCAACAGCTACCGGGCCGGCGGGGGCGGGCACTTCCCCGGCTGCGGGCCGAAAGCCGCAATCTGGCGCAGCACCGTCCCCCTGCGCGAGGCGCTGGCCAGCCATGTGCGCCGCCGGAAAACCGTTGCGCCCACCACATCGGCGTTCTGGTCGTTCGCCCCGCTCGGCGGCACTCGGGTGCTGTTCGATACCGGCCCTGGCGCCGCGGCTCATCTTGACGATCTGGCGCATCTGCATGTCGCGCCGGCCGGAAAGGGCCCCGGCGGCATGGCCCGCTTCGCGCTCACCCTGTGACGGTCCCGCCCGGGCTTGCCAATCGGCCCCGGCACGATTAACTGCTGTCACGAGAGGTTGGCGCGGGCAGGCGTCTCGCCAACCCGGTCAGGTCCGGAAGGAAGCAGCCGTAACGAGCTCCGCCTGGGTCGCTGTCCAGCCTCTCACCCCTCCCCCCTGCAGGCGAATCATCTTGGCAAGCGCCGGGGTTCCGGTGCACGCTGCCGGCGCAGTCAGGGAGGCGAGGATGAGCGATCCATTCTTCCAGCCGGTCTCGGGGTTCGACCTGCCGCGCTTTGCCGGCATCCCCACCTTCATGCGCCTGCCGCATGTGCCGCCCGGGCATGCGCGTTTCACACAGGTGCAGATCGGCCTCATGGGCGTGCCATGGGACAGCGGCACCACCAACCGTCCCGGGCCGCGCCACGGGCCGCGCCAGCTGCGCGATGCCTCCACCATGATCCGGGCCGAGCACCCCGTCAGCGGCACCCGCCCCTTCGAGGCCATGAACTGCGCCGATCTCGGCGACGTGGCCCCCAACCCGGCCGACATTCCCGATACGATGGCGCGCATCACCGCCTTCGTCGAGCGGCTGAGCGATGCCGGAATCCGCCCGCTGATCGCCGGCGGCGATCATCTCACCTCGCTGCCGGTGCTGCGCGCCCTGGCCGTTGACGGCCCCCTGGGCATGGTGCATTTCGACAGCCATACCGACCTTTTCCACAGCTACTTCGGCGGCGCCATGTATACCCACGGCACCCCCTTCCGCCGCGCCGTGGAAGAGGGGCTGCTGGACCCCCGGCGCATGGTCCAGATCGGTATCCGCGGCACCGCCTATGACCGCGAAGACCGCGATTTCGCCCGCGCCGAGGGTATCCGCATCATCACCATCGAGGAGTTCTTCGCCCGCCCCCTCCCCGACGTGATGGCCGAAGCGCGCGAGATCGTGGGCGAGCGCCCCGCCTATCTGTCCTACGACATCGATTTCGTCGATCCCGCCTTCGCACCGGGCACCGGCACCCCCGAGGTGGGCGGGCCGAACTCCTTCCAGGCGCTGCAGGTGCTGCGCGAACTGGCCGGGATGAACATCGCCGGCGCCGATCTTGTCGAGGTATCGCCACCTTTCGATCCCGACGGCGCCACCGCCTTCCTCGGGGTCTCGCTGATGTTCGAGATGCTCTGCCTGATGACCGAAGGCCGCTGAGCCGGCCCTACCCTGCGAACAGCGCCAGCCCGGCGAGCACCAGCAGCAGCGCCAGCGCCAGGCCCATGGGCATCCGGCTGACCCGGCGGATCCCCGAATCCTTCGGAAAGCTCCAGCCCACGCCCCAGCAGGCGAAGGCCACGGTTCCGGCCACCGCCTGCCAGCTGAAGAAGCCCGAAAACCGCGCCAGCCCGGTGCCGGCCGAGTCGGGTGAAAACAGCCAGCTCAGCGAATAGCCATAAACAGCCATCCAGGCCGCCAGCAGCCCCATCAGCACCATTACCCTGTTTCCCTGCCCGTTCTGAGCCACCGTTCCCCCGCACATGCCGCCTGTGCCGCATACATTAGCCGCCGCCCCCCGGGAAAGGAACCGCTCACGGCTGGACGCCACCTTGCAGAGGCCCTAACCTGAGCCCGCCCGATGCCAGAGGATTCCATGACCGACGACACCAAGCCCGGCTACCAGGTTCTTGCGCGCAAATACCGGCCCGAAACCTTCGCCGACCTGGTGGGGCAGGATGCCATGGTGCGCATCCTGCGCAACGCCTTCGAGGCCGACCGCATCGCCCAGGCATTCATCCTCACCGGCATCCGCGGCACCGGCAAGACGACCACCGCGCGCATTATCGCGAAGGGGCTGAACTGCATCGGCCCCGACGGCACCGGCGGCCCCACGATCGAGCCCTGCGGAAAGTGCGAGCACTGCCTGGCCATTGCCGAGGGCCGCCATGTGGACGTGATGGAGATGGACGCCGCCTCGCGCACCGGGGTGGGCGACATCCGCGAGATCATCGATTCGGTCCACTACCGGGCGGCTTCTGCACGCTACAAGGTCTACATCATCGACGAGGTGCACATGCTCTCCACCTCGGCCTTCAACGCGCTGCTGAAGACGCTGGAGGAGCCCCCGGCCCATGTGAAGTTCATCTTCGCAACCACGGAAATCCGCAAGGTGCCGGTGACGGTTCTGAGCCGCTGCCAGCGGTTCGACCTGCGCCGGATCGAGCCCGAGGACATGCTCGCGCTGCTGCGCCGCATCGCCCGCGCCGAGGGCGGGCAGATCTCTGACGAAGCGCTGGCGCTGATCGTGCGCGCCGCAGAAGGCTCGGCCCGCGACGCCACCTCTCTTCTGGATCAGGCGCTGGGCCATGGCGGCGGCGAAACCACCGCCGAACAGGTGCGCGCCATGCTCGGGCTGGCCGACCGGGGCCGGGTGATGGACCTGTTCGAACTGATCATGAAGGGCGATGCCGCCGGCGCGTTGAGCGAACTTTCCGCCCAGTATGCCGACGGTGCCGATCCGATGGCGGTGCTGCGCGACCTGGCCGAGCTCACCCACTGGATCTCGGTCATCAGGATCACCCCCGAGGCGGCCGAGGATCCGACGGTCCCGCCCGATGAACGCAGCCGCGGCCAGGCACTGGCCGGGCGGCTGCCGATGCGGGCGCTGACCCGCATGTGGCAGATGCTGCTCAAGGCGCTGGAAGAGGTGGCGCTGGCCCCCAACGCCATGATGGCCGCCGAGATGGCGATCATCCGCCTCACCCATGTGGCCGATCTGCCCAGCCCCGAAGAGCTGATCCGCAAGCTGCACGAAGCTCCACCGCCCCCGTCGGGCGGCAGCGGCGGCAGTGCGCCGTCCCCCGGTCGCGGCACCGAGGCCCGAGGCGGCCACACGCCCGCCGCCCCCATGCGCGGGCCCACGGCCCATGGTGCGGCCACCGCCCTCGCCGAGGCGCCGCAAGGCGCACTGGCCCGTTATGCCAGCTTCGAGCAGGTGCTGGAGCTGATCCGCCACAACCGCGAGGTCAAGCTGTTGATCGAGGTGGAGAACCACCTGCGCCTTGCCCGCTACGCCCCGGGGCGGATCGAGTTCCAGCCCACCCACGACGCCCCGCCCGATCTTGCCGCCAGGCTGGCCGCACGCCTGCAGGGCTGGACCGGCGCACGCTGGGCGGTCACCGTCGTCAATGAAGGCGGTGGCCCAACCATCGCCGAAACCCGCGACACCGAGCGCCTTGCCGCCGAGGCCGAGGCGCGGAAGAACCCGCTGGTCCAGGTGGTTTTCGAGGCCTTCCCCCGGGCCCGCATCACCGCAATCCGCCAACCCCAAGACCTCGCCGCCAGGGCTGCCTCCGAGGCCTTGGCCGAAGCGGAAGAGGAATGGGACCCCTTCGAGGAAGAGTGACGCGCCCTTGTAGATGGCCCTGCCAGGGCGTATCTGTGGGTCGACCACGACACACCCATTGAGGAGAAGCTCGATGCTCAAGGGCCTCGGCGGCCTTGGCGACATGGCCAAGATGATGAAAGCCGCGCAGGAAATGCAGACGAAGATGGCTCGGATGCAGGAAGAGCTGGAACAGATCACCGTCACCGGCGAATCCGGGGCCGGGCTGGTGAAGGCCACGGCCACCGCCAAGGGAGAGCTGACCGCACTCGACATCGACCCGTCGATCTTCAACCCCGATGAAAAGGAAGTGGTGGAGGATCTGATCCTCGCCGCGATCAAGGATGCGCAGGTGAAGGCGGCCGAGCGCAGCCAGGAAGAGATGCGCAAGCTTACCGAAAGCATGGGCCTGCCTGCCGACATGAAGCTGCCGTTCTAGGCTGGCGGCCGTGGGCGAGGCCACGAAGGATATCGAGGCGCTCATCGAGCTGATGGCCAGACTGCCGGGGCTGGGTCCGCGTTCGGCGCGCCGGGCGGTGCTGCACATGATCCGCAAGCGTGCCCTGCTGATGGCCCCGCTGGCAGACGCCCTGCACCATGTGGCCGCCACCGCCCGCGAGTGCCTGAACTGCGGCAACATCGGCACCGCCGACATCTGCGACATCTGCCAGAGCGAAAAGCGCGCCACCGGCGAGATCTGCGTGGTCGAGGACGTGGCCGACCTGTGGGCGATGGAGCGCGCCGCGGTGTTCGGGGGCCGCTATCACGTGCTGGGCGGCACGCTGAACGCGCTCGATTCCATCGGCCCCGAAGAGTTGCGCATCCCCCGGCTGATCGACAGAGTGGCGGCGGAAAACGTCACCGAGGTGATCCTGGCGCTCAACGCCACCATCGACGGGGCCACCACCGCCCATTACATCGCCGAACAGCTGGAGGGCCGGGTGAAGGTGACTTCGCTGGCCCGCGGCGTGCCCATGGGCGGAGAGCTCGATTACCTCGACGACGGCACGATCTCGGCCGCGCTGAAGGCGCGCAAGGCGCTTTGAGGGGGTAATGAAAAACCCCGGCACGACGGCCGGGGTTTTCGGATTTCCGAAAGACGGGTTTCGAAACGGGCGAAGGTTCAGCCTTCGTCCTTCTCCGATTCTTCTTCCTCTGCGTTTTCGGGCAGGTTGAACAGGCTGTCGGCATCCAGTTCCTCTTCCTCGTCCTTCTTTTCCTCTTCCGCCCCGCCCGAAAGGGTGAAGGTCTCCAGCCCGGAAATCGCGGTCGGAATCTTCGGCTCGCTCGGCATGTCCAGAGACTGCTCGGTGCTCACCAGCTTGCGCCGTTCGTCATCCGACATCACCACGCCCTCACGCGCCTTCTTCGCCGCCGCCTTCTGGACCGCGGCGTCCAGTTCGGACTGCTTGCACAATCCCAGCGCCACCGGATCGATCGGCTGGATGTTGGCGATGTTCCAGTGGGTGCGCTCGCGGATCGACTGGATGGTCGGCTTGGTGGTGCCCACCAGCCTGGAGATCTGGCCGTCGGACAGCTCGGGGTGGAACTTGACCAGCCACAGGATGGCCGCCGGGCGGTCCTGACGCTTGGACAGGGGCGTGTAGCGCGGCCCGCGACGCTTTTCCTCGCCCACGGCGGCAGGATTGAACTTCAGTTTCAGCTTGTAGGTCGGATCCTTCTCGCCTTTCTCGATTTCCTCGGGCGTAAGCTGGTTGCTGGCGATCGGATCGAACCCCTTGACCCCGGCAGCCACGTCGCCATCGGCGATGCCCTGAACTTCCAGTTCGTGCAGACCACAGAAATCCGCGATCTGCTTGAAGGTCAGCGTCGTGTTGTCCACCAGCCATACGGCGGTCGCTTTCGCCATCAACGGTTTGGCCATGTCCTGTCTCCTTCGACAAATGCTCCCCTAGCCGGGAAAACGGCCGGTCCGGCTGGACCCTGTTCTCGTTTTCGGGGAAGTCGTGCCCGATATAATGCGCCTTCGGCCGGAGGAAAAGAGAAAATGCGCCGCAGGCGCGGCCCTGGCTGGTGCGCGAAGGCCTGGGCCGCGAAAGCGCCCGTTACCGGGGGCCGCGGCTGGCGGGGGTCGGCACCCACCGCCCGCACGCCTCGGACCACGCGGCGCTGGCGATCGATCTGGAAGGGCTCTGAGCCCCCTGCCCTCGGAGCGGGCCGCGCTCAGGCCGCTGCCTCCTGGCGCTCCTGCCGGACCCGCTCGGCCTCCTTGCCGCGCAGTTCCTCGTAGTGGTCGAGCTCGGATTCGAACCACGCGGTGCCGTGGGTCATGCCGCCCAGGGCCTGGAACAGCTCATCGCGCGCCGAGGCCGGGATCAGGGCCCGGAAGATGTCCCAGCCGCGCGCATCCGGGTTCGGATCGAAGCCCAGCACCTGCCCCTTGAGCGAACTGATCAGCGCCACCAGAGAGCCCGAACAGGCCGAGGGCAGGTGGATCGCCACCCGCTCGATCGGCTGCAGCAGCACCGGCGAGCCGGCCCGCAGGGCCTCGCGCACCCCCATCTTGCCGGCGGTGCGGAAAGCGTAGTCGGAGCTGTCCACCGAGTGGTGCTTGCCGTCGGTCAGGGTCACCGAGACATCCACCACCGGAAAGCCCAGCGGCCCCTCCTCCAGCGCATCCTTCGCGCCGGCCTCCACCGCCGGGATGTAGTTGCGTGGCACTGCGCCGCCCTTCACCGTCTCGTCGAAGCTGAAGCCTTCACCGCGCGGCAGCGGGCGCACCGTCAGCTGCACATCGGCAAACTGCCCGGCCCCGCCGGACTGCTTGCGGTGGCGGTAATGTTGCTCCACCGGCTTGGTGATGGTCTCGCGATAGCTGGCGCCCACCGGCCCGTCGCTGACCTTGATGCCGAAGTCTTCGTCAAGCTGGGCCATCAGCCGGCGCAGGTGCATCGGCCCCTGAAGCGCAGCCACCACATGGCCGCTTTCCTCGTCGTTCGACAGCTCCAGCCCCGGGTCGATCGCGGCCAGCCTCGCCAGCGCCCCCGAAAGCCGCGCCTCGTCGCGTTCGCTCTCGGGCAGCAGGATGCGGCGGAAGGCGGGGCGGTTGCCGCGGGTCCAAGCGGCCAGATCGGCAGCCCCTCCGGCGCTGAAGGCCCGCCCCGGATCGAGGTGATCCGATTTCACCGCCAGCGCCAGTTCGCCGGGGGCCACTTTCTCGGCCGAGGACTTGCCGTCGGGGCGGGTCAGGTTGCCCACCGCCGCGCCGCCCAGCGTGGCGCCCTGCGCCACCCCCTCGCCCAGTGCCCGCAACAGCACCGACTTGCCCACATGGCGGCGGTTGTCGGCGAATACGCCGACGGCCAGAGCATCGGCGCCCAGCCCCAGCCGGCCGGCCACCTCTTCCACCCCCGGGGCCTCGTGGCGCAGCGACTTCATCAGCCGGTTGACACCGTTCATGTGCTCAGCCGCACCCAGGAAGGCGGTAACGATCTCGTTCTGGCGGTGCACCTCGGCCACCACCGAGTAGATATTCTCGGGCGCCGGGGTCTTGTCCTCGATCAGCTGCTCCAGCAGGGCATCGTCGAAATCGGCCAGATGCTCCAACAGATCGGTGCGGGCCTCCTGCTCGCGGTCGCGGGCCTGCGAGGGCATCTCGATCAGCGCCGAGGGCCGGTTTTCCTGGAACTGCCAGGCGCGCTCGGAGATCAGATCGACGGTGCCCACCACCTGCCCGCCCTCGCGGATCGGGATCTGGCGCAGCACGATGGGGTGCCTGGCATAGGATTGCAGTGCCGCGACGATTTCCTGAGCGCGGTGGCTGGTGGCATCCATCCGGTTGATGAACAGAAAGCACGGCACTTCCGATTCCTCGATCAGCCGCAGGTAGGGGGCCGCCATCACCGCCTCGTCGAGTTCAGGCGGCACGCAGAGCACCGCGGCATCGCTGGCCGCCAACGCCCGCCCCGCGTAGCCCAAGTACTCGGTCCCGCCGGCAACGTCGATGCCGGCCCAGTCCTCGCCCAGATAGGAGAACGTTCGCAAACTGAGAAAATCGGTGAAATCGTTGACCACCGGCCGCCCGTCCAGCTCGCTCATAGCCTTCAGCAACGTTGATTTGCCGGATTGCGACGGCCCCAGAATAGTGAAACACCGCATTTCCCAAGTCCTCCTGTTCAGCCAGTTTTCAGAGGCGCGCAGGCGCCATCCGCCCGCCTCCGGCACCTGCCTTCCCGGCGGGCACCGGTGTGCCGCCAAACCAAACCTGCCCCGGATTTCCGCGCGCGCATTGATCTCGGTCAGACGGCCGCGGATTTGTCTGCATGTTCCGTGGGTGGGGGCGGTGCCGTCAAGGGTTTTCACCGCGGCTTGCGGCACAGGGCCTGCGGCGGGGAAGTATTCCGCAACAGGGAAGAGGAGAGGGGCGTGTATCAGGCCACCCGCAGCACGATCTTGCCGATGTGTTCGCCCGCCTCCATGCGCGCATGGGCCCGTGCCGCCTCGGCGAGGGGAAACTCGCTGTCCATCACCGGGCCGAGGCGACCGGCCTCCAGCAGCGGCCAGACCTCGCGCCGAAGCTCATCGGCGATGCGCGCCTTGGCCAGATCGGACTGCGGGCGCAGGGTGCTGCCGGTCAGCGTAAGCCGGCGGGTCATGATCTGGGCGAAGTTCAGCTCCACCTTCGGACCCTGCAGAAAGGCGATCTGCACCAGCCGCCCCTCGTCGGCCAGAGCGCGGATGTTGCGCGCAATATAGGCACCGCCCACCATGTCGAGGATCATCTGCGCACCCCCCTCGGCACGCAGCACCTCCACGAAATCCTCCTCGCGGTAATTGATTGCCCGCTCGGCCCCCAGTTCGCGGCAGGCCCGGCATTTCCTGGCACTTCCAGCGGTGGCGAAGACCCGCGCGCCTTTCAGCCGTGCAAGCTGGATGGCGGTGGTGCCGATCCCGGACGAGCCCCCGTGCACCAGAAAACGTTCGCCCGCGCGCAGCTGACCGCGCATGAAGACGTTGGACCAGACGGTGAAAAGGGTTTCGGGCAGGCAGGCGGCCTCTTTCAGCCCCATGCCGGCGGGTACCGGCAGGGCATGGGCGGCCGGTGTCACCGCATATTCCGCGTAGCCGCCACCGGGCAGCAGCGCGCACACCGCATCCCCCACCTGCCATTCGCTCACCCCCGGGCCGAGTGCCACCACTTCGCCCGCAGCCTCCAGCCCCGGCAGATCCGAGGCGGTGGGGGGCGGGGCGTAGGCGCCGGCCCGTTGCAGGGCGTCGGGGCGGTTGACCCCGGCCCAGGCAATGCGGATCAGGATCTGCCCATAGCCCGGCCGCGGCACCGGACGTTCGACCAGCCGCAGCACCTCCGGCCCGCCGGGGGCCGCAATTTCCACCGCGTGCATTGTCCTGTTGCTCATGATTCGCGTCTTTCCCCTGTCCAGCGGCCCGGCAGATCGTCACGCGGCGTGGCCGACGGGGCGCGGATATTGCCCATCACCCGGCCGGGCAGCGCCATCAGCCGCCCGGTCAAGGGGTTTTCCCGCAGCTTCGCCTTGGTCTTCTCGAAACGGGTCACCCCCTCCATGCGGCGGGCGAGGAAGTCCCAGGTGGCGGCATGGCCCTCGGAGGTGTCGCCCAGCCAGTAGAGAACGCTCGCCCCGTAAACGCCCGAGAGGATCGCCCGCTTGGAATACCAGTTGATGTCATCGGAGGTATCGCCCAGTTCGCACCAGATGCGATCGGCAGTGCCCCAGAGCAGCCGGGCACCCTCGGGGGCATGCTGGGGCAGGGCAAAGAGGGCCATGGAGCGGCGCAGGATTTCCTTGTCCCCGATCACCTCGATGCGAAGGCGCACCGCGGTGGCGACCTTCTCGGTGTAACGCAGCGCCGAAAGGTCGGACTGGTGCAGGCGTTCGGCCATCGCCTCGTCACCGCGCCGGTGCCAGGCCACGGCCATCCCCGGCGCGCCGCGCGGGTAAAGCGCCCGCGCCTGCGCCAGATCAATGCCCGCATCGGCGGCGGCGGCCCTGAAGGTGGTCTCGCTCCAGCCGTCGAAGGGCACATGCGCCAGCGCGGCATCGAGAAGTCTGTCGGCGTTTTCACCCGTCATGGCGGCATGTTCCTCCTGCTCGCTGCCAGTGTGGACAAGAACGGGGCGCCCTGCTATACGGCCCCTTCCTGCAATTCTTGCTCAACTCTAACTTAGAAAGGTGGTGACAACCACATGCAGGTCAGTGTTCGCGACAACAATGTCGATCAGGCGCTTCGTGCCCTGAAGAAGAAGCTGCAGCGTGAGGGTGTTTTCCGTGAAATGAAGCTTCGGCAGCATTACGAAAAACCCTCCGAAAAGCGCGCGCGCCAGAAGGCCGAGGCCATCCGCCGCGCCCGCAAGCTTGCTCGGAAGAAGGCACAGCGCGAAGGGCTTCTGTAAGGCGCCTTTCAACACTGGGCGGGGCAACCTGCCAACGAAAACCCCCGTGGCCTGGCCCGGGGGTTTGTCGTTTTCAGCCCGCCCCCTGTTTTCAGCCCTCCCCCTGACGCCCCGCCCTACACCGGCAGCGCGGTCGTCTTGAACACGGTACGCAGGGCAAAGCTGGAATGCATCTGCGCCACCCCGGGCAGACGCGCCAGATGGCGGCGGTGGATGCGGGCGAAATGCTCGGTATCGAAAGCCACCACCTTCAGCAGGTAATCCGCAGTGCCTGCCATCAGGTGGCACTCCAGC
>JALSGY010000460.1 GCA_026982515.1 Paracoccaceae bacterium | reverse complement strand
GGCCGATCAGCAGCCCGTGCCCGCCGCACAGAAGCGCCGATAGCACCAAGTCGACAACCTGACCCTGGCCGATGAAGCGGCGGGTGATGCTCTCGCGGGCCTGCGCCAGCCTGTCGGCGAGCGTCTCGATCTCGGCCACGAGCTCGGGGGTGTCGGCCATGACAATTCTCCATGATGCGATATACGACCGCTTTTAAGGGAACTATGATGCCCCTTACAAATGGCAAAACCGATGCAGGGACAAAACATCGTGAAACCCAGCGCAGAAAGCCTGGCCGCGGCCGCAAAGGCCGCCTCATCGCGCGGCCTGCCGCCGGTGCACCTGTGGAACCCGCCCTTTTGCGGCGACCTCGACATGCGCATAGCCCGCGATGGGACCTGGTACTACCTTGGCACGCCGATCGGCCGAAAGGAACTGGTGCGGCTTTTTTCCACCATCCTGCGCCGCGACGGCGACAGATACTTCCTTGTCACCCCGGTGGAGAAGGTGGGGATCACCGTTGATGACGCGCCCTTCGTGGCCGTGGATTTCGAGGTGAAGAACCCCGGGCCGGAACAGGAGATCACCTTCACCACCAATGTGGGAGATGAAGTCACCGCCGGACCCGGGCACCCGATCAGGGTCAGGCACGACAGCCTCACCGGAGAGCCCTCTCCTTATGTGCTGGTGCGCGCCAATCTCGAGGCTCTGATCGACCGCAAGAGTTTCTACCGGATGGTGGATATTGCCACCCATGAGCCCCACAAGGGCGAAAGCTGGTTCGGTGTCCGCTCTGGCGGGGTGTTCTTTCCGATCATCCCGAGTGCGGAACTGGACACGGAATGATCGGAAAACTTCATGCCTCCGGCGGGAGTATTTTTTGCAAGATGAAGGAAGCGGCCTTTCGCCGGGGCATCCCCGCCGGCGGTATTGTCCTTTGCCCTCAGGTGAATTTCGGAGGACGGCCCTGCATGTTGGCCATGACCGCCTCCATCTGATTGGACTGGCCCATGAGCGCGGCCTGCAGTTCGGCCTCCAGGGCGAGCGAGGCATGTGCATCGGCGCACCAGGCATCCTCCACCAGCCGTTTTGCCGCGCGCAGGGCGTCGGGCGAGCGTTCTGTCAGATCCTGCGCGAGGACCTGCGCCGCGGCCAGAGGATCATCGACGATGCGGGTGACCAGTCCCATCTCCTGCGCCTCGTGGGCCTGCAGCACCCGGGCCGTCATGATCAGTTCCTTCGCCTGATCGGCCCTGAGCAGCCGCGGCAGGGAGCGGGTAATCCCCATGTCCGGGATCAGGCCCCACCTGGCCTCCATGATCGACAGGCGCGCATCCGGGGCGGCAATGCGGAAATCGGCGGCCAGCGCCAGCTGCATGCCGGCCCCGAAGGCCACACCCTCGATGGCGGCGATCACAGGCACGCCCAGCTGCTGCCAGCCGGTGACCGGCTGCTGGAAGCGGTTCGCGGCGTGGCCTTCGGGCGGGGCCAGCATCTGGGCCTTGATTTCGGGAAGACGGGCGGCGAACTGGCCGAAGACGGCATAATCCAGCCCGGCCGAGAAACAGCCGCCCGCGCCGGTGAGAATCACCGCGCGCAGGGCGCTTTCGCGGCTCAGGGCGTCGCAGGCGGCCGCGAGCGCATCGAACATCTCGATCGTCCAGGCGTTCTTCTTTTCGGGGCGGTTGAGGCGGACGGTGGCCACCGGGCCGGCGGCGTTCTCGACCTCGACGATATCGCTCATCTCCTTCGCCCTCCCGTGCCTTCTCAGTGGGCCTCGGCCCAGTTGCGCCCCACGCCGGCATCCACCGTCAGCGGCACGCTCAGCTTCACCGCCGGCTCCGGCGCGCCTTCCATCACCGTGCGGGCGCGCGAGATGGTTTCCCCCACCGCGTCTTCATCAACCTCGAAGACCAGTTCGTCATGGACCTGCAGCAGCATTTTCGCGGGCAGGCCCTCAAGGGCGGCGGGCATCCGGATCATGGCCCGGCGAATCACGTCGGCGGCGGTGCCCTGGATGGGGGCGTTGATGGCGGCGCGGCGGGCAAAACCGGCGCGCGGCCCCTTGGCGGCGATGTCGGGGGTGTGGATCTTGCGCCCGAACAGGGTTGTCACGTGGCCGTGTTCCCTGGCGAATTCCACCGTCCTGTCCATGTATCCCCGGATGCCGGGGAAACGCTCGAAGTAGCGGTCGATGAACTCCTGCGCCTCGGCGCGCGGGATGCGCAGGTTGCGTGCCAGACCGAAGGCGGAAATGCCATAGATCACGCCGAAGTTGATCGCCTTGGCGCGGCGGCGGATTTCCGGGGTCATCTCCTCCATCGGCACGCCGAAGACCTCCGAGGCGGTCATGGCGTGGATGTCGAGCCCGTGGTGGAAAGCCTCCTTGAGGGCGTCGATATCGGCCATGTGAGCGAAGATGCGCAGCTCGATCTGGGAGTAGTCGAGCGAGACCAGTCGCTTGCCCTCTTCGGCCACGAAGGCCTCGCGGATGCGCCGGCCCTCCTCGGTGCGCACGGGAATGTTCTGCAGGTTCGGATCGGTCGAGGCCAGCCGCCCGGTGTTGGTGCCCGCAATCACATATGAGGTGTGCACGCGACCGGTTTCGGGGTTGATGTGGTCCTGCAGCGCATCGGTGTAGGTGGATTTCAGCTTGGAAAGCTGGCGCCAGTCGAGCACGCGCGCGGCCAGCTCGTTGCCATCGGCAGCCAGATCCTCAAGCACGTCGGCACCGGTGGCCCAGGCCCCCGTCTTGCCGCGCTTGCCGCCCTCCAGCCCCATCTTGTCGAACAGGATCTCGCCCAGCTGCCTGGGGCTGCCGACATTGAAGCGCTCGCCCGCCAGCTCGTGGATTTCCGCCTCCAGTTCCGCCATCTTCCGGGCAAAGGCATTTGACATGCGCGAAAGAGTGTCGCGATCCACCCGGATGCCGTGCATCTCCATCTCGGCCAGCACCGGCACCAGCGGGCGTTCCAGGGTTTCGTATACGGTTGTCACCTTCTCGCGGTGCAGCTGCGGCTTGAACAGCTCCCACAGGCGCAGGGTGATGTCGGCGTCTTCGGCGGCGTATTTCGCCGCCTCCTCCACCGGCACCCGGTCGAAGGTGATGGCCGACTTGCCCGAGCCCAGCAGCGTCTTGATGGGAATCGGGATGTGATCGAGGTAGCGCTCCGACAAAAGGTCCATGCCGTGCCCGTGCAGCCCTGCGTTCATGGCGTAGGACAGCAGCATGGTGTCGTCGACCGGGGCGATGTTCACCCCGTGGCGAGCGAAGATCTTGGCGTCATATTTCATGTTCTGCCCGATCTTCATCACCGCCTCGTCCTCGAGCAGCGGGCGCAGCATCTCCAGCGCGCGCTCCAGCGGCATCTGGCCCTCGGCCAGATCGTCGTTGCCGAACAGATCGTCGCGGGCCGAGGCGCGGTGGGCCAGCGGGATGTAGCAGGCCTGGCCCGGCTCCACGCACAGCGAGATGCCCACCAGTTCGGCGCGCATCTCGTCAAGAGAGGTGGTCTCGGTATCCACCGCCACCCAGCCACGCCGGCTGGCCCGCTCGATCCAGGCCGAAAGTGCGGCCTCATCGGTGACCCGCTCGTATTTTTCGGCATCGAAAGGCACCAGCAGAGCCGAATGGGGCTCCACCGGATCGGCCCCCTCGGGGGTGGTATCGGGGATGGCCGGCACCTCGACGCCCAGCTTTTCGGCCACCCGCTTGGTGATGGTGCGAAACTCCATCTCGGTGAGGAATTTCAGCAAGGTGTCGGGATCCGGGTCCTTCACCTCGAGATCGTCGAGGGAGAAATCCAGCTCCATGTTGCAGTCGAGCGTGACCAGCCGCCTGGAGAGGCGGATCTGCTCGGCGTATTCCTTCAGCACCTGGCGGCGCCTGGGCTGCGGGATCTCGTCTGCCCGCTCCAGCAGCGTTTCGAGATCGCCGAACTCACGGATCAGCAGGGCCGCCGTCTTGATGCCGATCCCCGGAGCGCCGGGCACGTTGTCGGTGCTGTCGCCGGCCAGCGCCTGCACGTCCACCACCTTCTCGGGCGGAACGCCGAACTTGGCCTCCACCGCGTCGCGGTCGATCCGCCGGCCCTTCATCGGGTCCAGCATCTCGACCCCGCCGCCCACCAGCTGCATCAGGTCCTTGTCGGAACTGATGATCGTTACCCGCCCGCCGGCACTGCGCGCCTGGCATGAAAGGGTAGCGATGATGTCGTCCGCCTCGTAGCCTTCCTTTTCTATGCCGGGAATGTTGAAGGCGCGGGTGGCCTCCCGCACCAGCGGCAGCTGGGGCAGCAGCTCTTCGGGGGTGGGAGGACGGTTGGCCTTGTAGGCCTCGAAGATCTCGTTGCGGAAAGTCTTGCCGGCATAGTCGAAGATCACCGCCGCATGGGTGGGCGCGTCATCGCCGCGGGCGTCCTCGACATACTTGAACAGCATGTTGCAAAAGCCCGCCACCGCCCCGACCGGCAGCCCGTCGGAGCGGCGCGTGAGCGGCGGAAGCGCGTGATAGGCGCGGAAGATGAAGGCCGAGCCGTCGATCAGATGCAGATGGCAGCCTTTGCCAAACGCCATGCAGCCCCTCCGGATATGTTGTGGCCGGGCGTGCCCGCGCCCGGCGCGTTACTGCGCCGGCTCTTCTTCCCTGGCGGCGCGTTCCCCGTGCACGTAGCGCTTGTCGCAATAGCCGCACTCGACCCAGCCCCGATCGCGGGGGATGCTCAGCCACACGCGCGGGTGGCCCAGCGCGCCCTCGCCGCCGTCGCAGGCCACGCGCCAGCTGTTCACCACTTCAATTTCAGGAGCCTCGATGGTCATTTCCAGCCTCGATCGGTTGTCGCGGACGCGCCCGCGGTTTAAGCCGGTGCATGATAACGGATGGCTTGGCACGGACAAGGGCGGGAATGGCCGAAAACGCAATCGAGATACGGAACCTGTGCAAGACCTACGCAGGCACGGCCAGCCAGCCGCCGAAACAGGCGCTCAAGGGCGTCAACCTGGCGATCCGCAAGGGCGCGATCTTCGGGCTGCTGGGCCCGAACGGGGCGGGCAAGTCGACCCTGATCAACATCCTTGCCGGGCTGGTGATCAAGACCTCGGGCCGGGTCTGCATCTGGGGCTTCGACCAGGACGTGAACCCGCGCCAGTCGCGCGCCGCCATCGGCGTGATGCCGCAGGAGCTGAACATGGATCCGTTCTTCTCGCCGCGCGCCTCGCTGGAGGTGCAGGCCGGGCTCTACGGCGTGCCGAAACGCGAACGCCGCACCGACGAGATCCTGGAGATGGTCGGCCTCACCGAGCAGGCCAACGCCTATGCCCGACACCTCTCGGGGGGCATGCGCCGGCGGCTGCTGCTGGCCAAGGCGCTGGTGCATGACCCGCATGTGCTGGTGCTCGACGAGCCCACCGCCGGCGTCGACATCGAGCTGCGACAGATGCTGTGGGACAACGTGCGCCGGATGAACCGCGAGCACGGCACCACGATCATCCTGACCACCCATTACCTGGAAGAGGCCGAGGAGATGTGCGACGAGATCGCCATCATCAACCACGGCGAGGTGGTGGTGCAGGACGAAACCCGCGCGCTGGTGGGCCGGATGGACGCCAAGACCCTGGTCATCCAGCCCGAGGCCCCCGCCGCCTCCGCGCCCGACCTGCCGCCCGGCGTAAGCATGGAGCGCCGCGAGGACGGTGCGCTGGCCTTCCACTACCGCCGCACCGAAACCCCGGCCGAGGATATCCTTTCGGCGCTTTCGGCGGCCGGCATCCGCATCCGCGACGTGGCCACGGAAGAGCCCGATCTCGAAGACGTCTTTCTCGCACTCACCACGGGGCGCTGAAGGGGCGCGCTCAGCCCGAACGCGGCAGCATCCGCCCCAGAACCCGGCCGCCGAGAATATGCACGTGCAGGTGCGGCACCTCCTGCACCCCCGCCTCGCCGGTATTGGCGATCATCCGATAGCCCAGTCCGCCATCCTGGGGGCAGACCCCGATCAGCGTGCAGACCCGGCCGATGGCGCGGGTGAAATCGATGATTTCCTCGTCCGAAGCCTCGGTGGCGAAGTGATCGTAGTTCACGTACGGGCCCTTGGGAATCACCAGCACATGTTCGGGCGCCTGCGGGTTGATGTCGCGAAAGGCCAGGGTATGCCCGGTTTCCAGAACCTTGTTGCAGGGGAACTCGCCCCGCAGGATCTTCGCAAAGACGTTCTGATCATCGTAGGTATAGGCCATGGTCTTCCTCAGTCGGCGAACAGGTATTGGGTGGCGGCGATGTCGCGCGCCTGTGCCTCGGTGATGTCCAGAAATCTTGCCAGCGGCAAGGCATTTTCTTCCGGTGTGGCGGATTCCCGCATTTCATGAAAGTTGGGGAAGTTGGCATCCCTGATCCGGTCGGCCTCGTGGAACACGTCGGCGCGGATGGTGGGCAGCAGCCGGGCGATGGTTTCGGGTGGCGTGCGCTCTCCGGCCAGGCCGACTCGGCGGGCGTGGCCCAGCAGGTATTCATCCGTGAACTCGCATTCCACATGCAGCAGGCATGTTCTGGAGCGATCGGTGTAGAAATCGTGCAGCAGGTCCATGTTGTTGGGATCGAGGCAGAAGATCAGCCGGTCGGTCTCGTGATATTCGAACAGCATCCGCACCAGCGCACGGCGGTGGCGGGTGCGTTTGGCCAGCGTCTTCTGGATGCCGCCGAGATCGGGCATGGGGGTGTATTCCTCGTCGAACAGATACTCCAGCGCGGGCAGGCCCGTGGCCTGGCGAATACGTTCCAGCAGGCGCTTGCCCACGTGCCACTTCTTGCAGGCAATGATCAGCAGCTCGCGCTCGCGCCCGATCGTCGATTCCTTTTCCCAGAAGCGGGGCGCGAAGCGGCGCCCCTCCCGCCCCCGGCTGGTGAGAAACCTGTAGAGGCTGCGCCCCTCGTCGGAGATCCGGAACTGCACGCCGCGGGCGGCGTAAAGCTCTCCCAGCCGCGCCTTGAGCTCTTCCGCCTCGGGAGAGATCTTGCGGGCGAACAGGAAATCCTGGCTCAGCAGAAGATCGTAGTGATCGTTGTAGAAGGTGACCGGCATCCCGTAATCGGAAAACATCAGGAAGGTCAGGGTGCGGGTCCGGATCTCGTCTGCCGGCACCAGGTGGCGCACGATGGTCTGAAAGAAGGTTTCATCGGGGATCCAGGTGGTGCGGAAAAAGCGGATCACATCGGGCCGCTGGCGGCAGAAATCGAGCACCCACTCGATGGTGCGCCGGCGCAGGCACCACCACTGGCTGCCGATCATGATTTGCAGGTCCGCCGGGATCCGCCGCTTCAGCCCCAGCCGTTTCTGAAGTTCGTAGGCGGCATAGAACAGCCGCTTGTGGCGGCGTTCGTTGAAATAGTGGCGGTAGATCAGCCGCTCTTCCTTGAAACCGGTCTTGATCCAGTCGCTCTCGAAATAGTCGAAGCTCTCGATGTAATCGACATCTTCGCGATCGAGGAACTCATGGGCATATTCCGCCGACTTGATCGCCATGCAGTCGCCCGAAAGCATGTAGAAATGGGTGGCCCGCGGAAAGGCCGCCTCGGCCGCCTTCACTGCCTCCAGCGTGGCCTGCACCAGGCTCCATTCTCCCCAGCCGCATCTGATACGCCGGCGCGCGAAGGTGATATCGGGGTTGTCCTCCAGCGCCTTGCGGATGCGCAGGTAGTCCCCATCGTCGGCACGGCCATCGAAATGGATCGCCATGCAGTCTCCGGCCGCCGTGAGACGCCTGGCCTGGGCAATGACCGCTTCGGGATCCTTGTGGCAAAGAAGGATGAATGCGATTTTTGCCATTCAGGAACCAGAACCTTGTTGCGCGGCCGATTGTTCACATAGATAACGTGAAGAATCGTTGAGAAAACAGGATTTCTTTCCTTTTTCAACGCAAACCGCCAGCCTGCCCCCCCGGCACCGGCATGAAGGAGGCCGAGAACACATGGGTTTTCCCGGAACCTGGATGACCGAAAGCGAAAGCGTCGTCTATCGGGTGGTTCCCAAATGCGCCTGTTCGACGATCGGGCAGATCATGTACTATTCGGATCACGGCGAATTCTTCGACGGCGACATCCACGACGCCACCGCCGGAATCCACAAATGGGCCATCGAGGCCAGCCAGCCGGTGATCGAGGCCAATGTCCGGGCGCACAGATCCTATGCCTTCACCTGCGTGCGCAACCCCTATACCCGCATCCTCAGTTCCTTCTTCGACAAGATCTGCGGCATACAGCGCAATGGCAGGCGTTATCGTGGCAATCTGGTGCCGCTTCTGATCCAGAAATACGGCATCGAGGTGGAGGGAGACTTCGACCAGATCAGAAGCTTCCGCCGCTTCCTGCTGTTTGCCCGCGACACCATCCGCTGGCGCAAGCCGATGGATCCGGACATTCACTGGTCCGCCATGTCGGGGCATGTCTCGACCTTCATCGTCAACGGCGGCACCTACGACAGCATCTTCTTCACCGAGAAGTTCAACGAGGGCATGCAGTCCGTGCTTGATGCGATCGAGACGAAACACCCCGTCGATCTGGCGAAAATTCCCCGTTTCAACGAAAGCGAGGGCCACGGCCCCAAGCGCGCCCATCCTGTCGAGGATTACTTCGACGATCTCTCGATGCACCTGATGTGGGAAATGTACAGCCGCGACTTCAAGCTTTTCAGGTACGACTTCGAAAACCCCGCCAACAAGATGCCGGTGTCCGAGATCGACCTAGACGAGGTGCACGCCAAGCTGGGCGACTGACGCACCGCTTGCCCCGGCACCGGCACGCGGCTATCCACGCAAGACGGCAGACAGCGCAGGAGGGCGGGATGAAAGCACGGGTCAGATGGGTCGAGGATCGCACCTTCATGGGCACCTCCGGTTCCGGCCATTCCCTTGTCTTCGGCACGAAGGGGCGGGGCGAGACCACCCCCGGCCCCAGCGCGATGGAGCTGCTGCTGATCGGCACCGGGGGCTGCTCGGCCTGGGATGTGGTATCGATCCTCGAGAAGGGCAGGCAGGAGGTGGAGGACGTGGTGGTGGAGCTTGACGCCGAACGCGCCGGGACCGACCCGAAGGTCTTTACCCGCATCCACCTGCATTTCATCGTCAGCGGCCGCGGGCTGTCCGAAAGCCGCGTGGCCCGGGCCATCGAGCTTTCGGTGGACAAGTACTGCTCGGCCGCGGCGATGCTGGCGAAAACGGCCCGCATCACCCACGACTTCGAACTGCGCGACACCGCCGTCTGAGCGGGGCTGCCGGCCCGGCCCGCCGGCCCGTCAGATCAGCCCGTGTTCGCGAAACAGCGCCCGCAGGTCCGCCTCGGGGCGGGCGCCGATGTGGCTGATCACCTCGGAAGCCGCCACATTGGCCATCCGCCCGCAGACCTCCATGTCGAAGCCTTGCGTCAGCCCCCACAGGAATGCCCCGGCGAACAGATCGCCCGCGCCTGTGGCATCCGTCACCCTGGTCGGAATGGCCGGCACGTGCACCTCCCGGCCCGCGGTCATGACGTAGGCGCCATTTTCAGAATCGGTGCAGGCGACGATCTCCACCTCGCTCGCCGCAGCGCGCCGGGCGGCCTCGAAATCGTCGGTCTCGTACATGGCCATGATCTCGGCACGATTGGCAAACAGCAGATCCACGTCATTGCGTATCATGTCGGCGAAGGCATAACGGTGGCGCTCGATGCAGAACGGATCCGAAAGCGTCAGGGCCACGCGCCCGCCGGCCGCCCTGGTGGCGGCGATTGCCCGGGCGAAGGCCTCGTGGCTGTCGGGCCCGTCGAAGCGGTAGCCTTCCAGGAAGATCCACTCCGTATCGGCCATCATCGCCTCGTCGATGTCGTCGGGCGACAGATGTTCCGACGAGCCCAGATAGGTGTTGAGCGAGCGCTCCCCGTCCGGGGTCACCAGCACCAGGCAGCGCCCCGTCTCGGCACCGTTGCCGTTGGGTGCCGGGCGGGTCTCGTAGACGGCGCCCTGGGCGCGCAGATCATGGGCGAATATCGCCCCCAGCTGATCGTCGCTCACCTTGCCCACATAGGCCACGCGCCCGCCCAGGTGCGCCGCCCCCGCGATGGTGTTGGCGGCAGAGCCGCCCGAGATTTCCCGGCTGGGCCCCACGCGGCCATACAGCTCTACCGCGCGGTCCATGTCGATGAGCTGCATGATCCCCTTGCCAACGCCGTTTTCGGCCAGGAAATCGTCATCGCAATGGGACAGCACGTCGACCAGCGCATTGCCGATGCCGACGACCTGAAAGCGTTTGCTCATGTGGTCTTCTCCTCGTAGGGGCAGAGATCGCGGATGATGCAGGCGGGGCATTTGGGCTTGCGCGCCGTGCAGATGTAGCGGCCGTGCAGGATCAGCCAGTGATGGGCGTGCTGCTGGAATTCCACCGGCACGTTGTCCTCTATGGCCCGCTCGACGGCCAGAACATCCTTGCCCACGGCAATTCCGGTGCGGTTGCCGACCCGGAAGATGTGAGTATCCACCGCCTGGGCCGGATAATGGAACCAGATGTTGAGAACCACGTTAGCGGTCTTGC
>JALSGY010000459.1 GCA_026982515.1 Paracoccaceae bacterium | reverse complement strand
AACGATCGGCTCGGCGCGCTCAAAGCGCCCGGCATCGGCCGCCAGCAGCGCCATCATCTCGGCCAAAGGCTGCTCCAGCGAGGTGCCCAGCGAAACCGGCATGTCGCGCGCCATCGCCTTGGCCGAGACGACCGAAACGATCTGCGCCTGCCCGTCCTCGATGACAAAGACCGGCGCGCCGGAAGAGCCATAATCGACCTCGCAGGACATGACCAGCGTGCCGGCCTGGCGCGCCAGTATCTTGCAGCTTTCCTGCAGGCTCGGACTGTCGGCGCGGTCAAAGGCATAAGACACCACCCCGACCTCGGCCCCTCTGGCCGGCTGGCGGTGAATGGCAAAGGGGCGGATCGAGCTTGAGCGGATCGGCTGATCCAGCTCCAGCAGCGCCAGGTCATAGCGCACCCGGCCTTGCACATCCTGGCTGGAAAAGGCGTAATCCGGGTGGACGATCGCCCGGCGCACCCCGCGATAGGCCGAGGCCCGCCCCGAGCGCCAGCCGGCGAGAAAGCGGATCTCGTCGGTGGGGATGCGCGCGCCGCTGTCGCGGTCATACAGGCAATGGCCGGCGGTCAGCACCAGGTTTTCCGCCACCAGCGCGCCGGTGCAGAAACTGCGCGTGCCCATGTCGAGGCGCCCGACGCCTTCCCAGCCGCGGCTGTCATCCAGCGTCACCAGCCGGCGCAATTGCGAGCCCTCCGCCGCGCCTGCCGTACCTGCCGCGCCCGCTGAGCCCGCCTCGGCCGGCGGGCTCAGCAGCACATATCCCACGGCCAGTGCCACGGCCAGTTTCAGCTTGAAAAACATCACCACTCCCTTGTCCTTCGCGCCAGTGGCTAGAGGGGGGAATCGGCAGGATTAAGGCGAAAACCGTTCCATTTTCGGCGGTTTCGGCCCGCCCGTGGCCCAATCGAGCAGCTCGACACTATGCACCAGCGCCACGCCCGCACCCTCGGCCAGCTGCATCATGCAGCCGATATTGCCCGCCGCGATCACCTCGGGCGCGGTGGCCCTGAGAGTGTCGAGCTTGCGCGCCTTGAGCTGGGCAGAAATCTCCGGCTGCAGCAGATTATAGGTGCCCGCCGAGCCACAACAGAGATGGCCATCGGCCGGCTCGACAACCTCATAGCCAACCCGGCGCAGCAGCGTTTTGGGCAAGTCGCGGATCTGCTGGCCATGTTGCAGCGAACAGGCGGCGTGATAGGCCACGCGCAGGGGCTTAGCGCCGCCCTCGGGCAGGTCGAGCCGGGCGACAACCTCGCTCACATCCGCCGCCAGCGCCGCCACTTTCGCCGCGTCTTCCGCCAGCGGATCGTTGCGAAACATGTGGCCGTAATCCTTGATCGTGGTGCCGCAGCCCGAGGTGTTGATGACGATCGCATCCAGCCCCTCGCCGGCAATCTCGCCGCTCCAGGCGCGAATATTGGCCGCCGCCGAGCCATGGGCCAGATCCTCCTTGCCCATGTGATGGGTCAGTGCCCCGCAACAGCCGGCGCCACGTGC
>JALSGY010000458.1 GCA_026982515.1 Paracoccaceae bacterium | reverse complement strand
CCCGAGCGGGGCGGCAATCGGGGTGCATGTGGTCGAGGAACTGCTGACGGGGCTTGCCGGTGCCTCCGTCACCTCGACCATCGCCATCCCCGACCGCGCCATCGTGCTGGCCGTCTCGACCCGCACGGTCGCTGCCGTGCTGGGCGCCACCTCGTATGATTGCGGTATCGCCGGCGAGCCCGCCAAGTTTGGGGCACGCTGGGGGTCGCCGCCGGCAGCACCAATGTCGGGGTGATCGGCCCGCAGGCCTTCTATGCGCCCACGCCGATCATGCTCACCGCCAATGGCGGCAGTTTCACCGGCGGGGATGTGCGCATCGCGATCCAGTACCTGCTGCCCACGGCGCCGGCTGCCTGATTTCCAACCACCACGAGGAAACGACCATGACCCCACCGCACAAGGACGCGGGTTTTGTCCGCATGCCTGAGGAAGATTTCGAGGCCATCCTTGCCCGGGCCGCCGAAAAGGGCGCCCGCAAGGCGCTGGCTGATGTCGGCCTCGAGGGCCCGGAAGCCGCCATCGACATTCGCGACCTGCGCACTCTGCTGGCGAGCCTGCGCATGGCAAGGCGCACCGCCTGGCAGACCATCGTGCGGCTTGTCACCACTGGGTTGTTGCTGGCGCTGATCGCAGGTGTGGCCGTGAAGTTGAAGATCTTCGGAATTGGAGAATAAGCATGAACGTGGACGAGATTGCCCGCGAGATCGTTGCGCGCGAGGGTGGCTTCGTGAACGATCCGGCAGACCCGGGCGGCGCCACGAAATACGGTGTGACCATCGGCACCTTGCGCACCCTCGGCCTGGACAAGACTGGCGACGGGCAGGTGACGGTCGAGGACGTGAAGGCGCTCACCCGTGCCGACGCCGTGCGGATCTTCAGGGAGAGGTATTTCCACTCCCCTCGCATTGATCTGCTACCAGAGCCATTGCAGCCCTCGGTGTTCGACATGCAGGTCAATGCTGGAAGCAACGCGGTGCGCATCCTGCAGCGCCTGCTGGCCGAGTTCGAGGAACCGGTGACGGTGGACGGGCTGATCGGACCGCAGACGGCCGAGGCCGCGAAACGTGCCTTTGAGAAGGCCGGGCAATACCTGGTCGACGCCTATGCCATCGCCCGGCGCAACTACTACTTCCGCCTGGCCGATCGCAAGCCGCGCTTGCGCAAGTTCGCCCGTACCCGGGCCGGCACCAAGGGCGGCTGGATCCGGCGGGCGGAGGAGTTCATGCGGCCGCGTTACCGGATGACCGAGGCGGAATTTGCAGAGAGGGTGAAATCATGGGGTTGATCCAGAGCCTGTTCGGTTGGCTGTTCGGCGGCGGGCTGAAGGACGTGCGCCAGACGGTCGAGACCTTCCGCCCGAACGCTGAGGCAGAAGCGCAGCGGACGGCCGAGTTCCAGGCCGCCGCGCTCAAGCAGTTCGGCGCCGAGTTCGGCCCACAGCGCGGCCTGTTCGACCGCATGATCGACGGCCTCAATCGCCTGCCGCGTCCGGCCATGGCGCTGGGCGTGCTG
>JALSGY010000457.1 GCA_026982515.1 Paracoccaceae bacterium | reverse complement strand
CCGGAACACCGATCGAGAAGGAGGACGTGAACACCCCGGCGGTATTCGGCCACTACATCGACATCTACGACATCACCCGTGCCGTCGAGGACGGGGCGACGGTTCCGATCTATTACGAAAGCCGATTGGCCCGGATTGAGTTGCCGGAAGAGGAAAAGCCGAAGATCGATGCCGAAATCGAAGCCCTGACTGAGGATGAAGCGCTCAGCGAGCAGGAAAAGCTGAAACGGAAGTGGTCAACGGTCGAGGCTCTGGTCGGCGCAGAGAAGCGGCTGAAAATGGTTGCGGCCGACATTGTCGAGCATTTCGAGCGCCGGATCGCCGCGCTCGACGGCAAAGGCATGATCGTGTGCATGAGCCGCCGCATCTGCGTACAACTCTACAAGGAGATCGTGGCGCTCCGGCCCGATTGGCATTCCGATGACGACAACGCAGGCGTGATCAAGGTGGTGATGACCGGTTCGGCCTCGGACCCCGCGGATTGGCAGCCTCACGTGGGCAACAAGGGCCGGCGCGACCTGCTGGCCAAGCGGGCCAAGGACCCGGACGACCCGCTAAAGCTGGTGATCGTGCGTGACATGTGGCTGACGGGGTTTGACGCGCCGTCGATGCACACGATGTATGTGGACAAGCCGATGAAGGGCCACGGGCTGATGCAGGCCATTGCGCGCGTCAACCGGGTGTTTCGCGACAAGCCCGCCGGGCTGGTGGTGGACTATATCGGCATTGCTCAGAGCCTGAAGGCCGCGCTGGGCCAATACTCGGCAAACGACCGCCGCCTGGCCGGCATCGACGAGGCCGAAGCCGTTGCCGAGATGCTCAAGCGTTACGAGATCGTGCGCGACATGTTCCACGGGTTCGACTACAGCGCTGGGCTGACAGGCACGCCGCAGGAACGGTTGAAAGTCCTGGCGGCGGCGATGAACTGGATCCTGGAACGCCAGCAGAAAGCGGCAGCAGAAGAAACATCAAAAGAGGCAAAGAAAAAGGCGCTGCGCCGTTACCAGGATGCCGTACTGGCGCTGTCCAAGGCCTACGCGCTGGCGGCCGCCAGCGATGAGGCCCGCGAAATACGCGACGAGGTCGGCCTGTTTCAGACCATTCGCGCGGCCCTGGTCAAATCGGCACAGACGGAGGGTGGCTCGACCGCCGACAAGCAGCTTGCCGTGCAACAGATCATCGACCGCTCCGTCGTTTCCACCGAGATTGTGGACATTCTATCGGCCGCAGGGTTGCGGTCGCCGGACATTTCGATCCTGTCCGACGAGTTCCTGGCCGAAATCCAGCAGATGGATGAAAAGAACCTGGCCCTTGAGGCCCTGAAAAAACTGCTGAACGACGAAATATCATCGCGCAGCAAATCGAATATTGTCGAAAGCAAGCAGTTTTCCGAACGCCTGGAACACGCCGTCGCGCGGTATCACGCAAATGCCATCAGCACTGTGGAAGTTCTGCAAGAGCTGATCGATCTTGCCCATGAAATTCGCGAGGCCCGGAAGCGTGGCGAAGACGAGGGCCTTTCCGTGGAGGAGATCGCCTTTTATGACGCTCTCGCACTGAACAAGAGCGCCGTCGATGTCCTGGGAAACGACAAGCTCAAGGTCATTGCCCATGAACTCCTGGCTGGCCTGAAAGCGAATGTGACTGTCGACTGGGCCCAGCGCGCCAGTGCGCGTGCCAGGTTGCGGGTTCTCGTGAAGCGCACCCTGCGCAAGTTCGGCTATCCACCGGATCTGCAGGATTCCGCAATCAAGATCGTGCTGGAACAGGCTGAGGAGCTGTTCTCGACGGTCGCTGCGGAATAGAAAACCGCCCCGTTTCTCTTGGCTCTACCGCTGTGTGACAGCCGGAAACAAATTGACGATTTGACAAACCCGCTGATAATCAGATCGGGCCCAACTGTGGAGACAATCTCGAATGAGCGACGACGAACCAAACCTCGTGACGTCCGGAAAGAGTCAGCACATTGTTGTTGATGGCTACCCGTTCTCCATCGAGATTTATCGCTTGGAGAACGAAAAGACCTGGACACTCGAGGTTGTCGATCATGAAAACACAAGTCACGTCTGGGACGAGCAATTCGTATCAGACAAGGATGCCCGGAACGCCGCGCTTCGGGAAATCGAAGAAAAGGGCCCACTGGCGTTCATGAAAGGTGACAATGTCGTGCCGTTTTCCAAGAAGTAGGGAGAACGAGCCGGAATCCGGGAAAATGTGATGAGTCTATCCGACGAAAACCCCTCAGACACCAATATGCACGCCTTGAAAAGAGAAACGCAGCTTCAAATCGAGGCAGGCATCGCCAAAGGCATTGGAGATATCGAAGCCGGTCGCGTCGAGGAGATGAGCGATACGACAACAACCAAACGCATCGCCCAGTTCAAGGCGCGATTACCCCATTGACAACCCTGCCCCTCTTGACTCATACATTCACCATCGAAGATTAGCGCCCGCAGGAAACCCTTGCGGGCGTTTTTCTTTGCACCACCCCCCAACCTTGGGTCCTCCCGGGCCGAGATCGAATACGGGGGGGCTTGGCGCGGTATTTCTCTAGCGACAGGGTATTGTTTTGGGTGCGCAGTCTGGGTGCGCACCTGCCGCTCGGCCGCAAGAAAACCTCATATTTACCGTAGCTTGGGAGAATTCCACCAAGTGCGCACCTGCGCACCCCGGTGCGCACCTCAAGCAGATCCGGGTGCGCACCCCCCGACAGAACCCGCCTCCCTGCTGGCAACTTTGGCCCCGCCATCGCGCGGGGCCGTTTTCTTTCGGGGCCGGGCAAACGCAAGGAAAGACCGTGAAGATCAGGATGACATCGCTGGGCGACCTCACCCCCTATGCCGGGAACGCCCGTACACACACGGATGCCCAGATCGCCCAGATTGCCGCGTCGATCGAGGAATTCGGGTTCACCAACCCGATCCTCGCGGGCAGCGACGGGGTGATCATCGCCGGCCACGGTCGCCTGCTGGCCGCGCAGCGCCTGGGCCTCGACAAGGTGCCGGTCATCACGCTGGACCACCTGTCCGAGGCCCAGCGCCGAGCCCTGGTGATCGCCGACAACAGGATCGCCGAGAATGCAGGCTGGGATGAGGAACTGCTGCGGGCAGAACTGGCGGCCCTGCGGGAGATGGATTTCGACCTCGACCTGGTCGGGTTTTCGGACGAGGAACTGGATGAGCTGCTCGACGGGCTTGAGGAAGAGGAACCCGAGGGCGACCTTGCCCCCGCCCCGGTGCCCGAGCCGCCCAAAGACCCGGTCACCCGGGTTGGCGATCTCTGGCTGCTCGGCAACCACCGCCTGCTCTGCGGCGACAGCACCAACCTCAAGGACGTCGAACGCCTGATGGACGGCCAGACCGCCGCCCTGTTCTCCACCGACCCACCCTACCTTGTCGACTACACCGGCGCCGGCAGGCCAGGTGGCGCCGGCCACGACTGGTCCGACCTCTACCGCGAGGTGGACATCAAGGATGCCGAGGGCTTCCTCCGCGCGGTCTTCGGCAACGCCATAAAGGTCACCCGCAAGGACGCCGCCTGGTATTGCTGGCATGCTCACAAGCGCGCCGCGATGATCGAGGCCGTGTGGACAGATCTGGGAGTCCTGAACCACCAGCAGATCGTCTGGGTGAAGCCGGCCGCCATCCCGACGCACAGCTACTATCCCTGGCGGCACGAGCCCTGCCTCATGGGCTGGCAGCAGGGCCACAAGCCACCGCACCTGGGCGGGAACGACCACAACGTCACCAGCGTCTGGGAGCTGGACTGGGAAGGCGCGGCCCGCCCGGCCGGCGCGGAACACCCCACCCAGAAGCCGCTCGAGGTCTTCGCGATCCCGATGCGCCGGCACACGAAGAAGGGTGAGATCTGCTTCGAGCCGTTCTCGGGCTCGGGCTCACAGATTGTGGCCGGCGAGGCGCTGGGCCGGAAGGTGTACGCGATGGAGCTTCAGCCTGCCTTCGTCGATGTGGCCATCAAGCGCTGGCAGGAGGCCACGGGCAAGCAGGCGGTGCTGGAGGAGAGCGGCCAGACTTTCGCCGATGTGGCCGACAGCTTGCGCTGAGGCGATGCATGGCGTGGCTGTATCTTCCCCCGGCCTGTCTGCCGGACCAGATGACGCATGCCTCTTCGGCCTCTCGCTCTGCTCCGGCGCCGGCGGGCTCGAGCTCGGCCTGCACATCGCCTGTCCCCGATATCGCACTGTGTGTCATGTCGAACGGGACGCTTACGCCGCGGCCATCCTCGTGGCGCGGATGGAAGACAAGGCCCTGGCGCAGGCTCCTGTGTGGGACGACGTTGCCTCCTTCGACGGCCGACCGTGGCGTGGAGCGGTGGGCATCGTCACTGCGGGCTACCCGTGCCAATCGTTCAGCGTGGCGGGCAAGCGGAAGGGTGCAAACGATCCCCGCCACCTCTGGCCGCATGTCGCCCGCATCATCGGCGAATGCACGCCGCCCTTCGTCTTTCTCGAGAATGTCGCCCATCATCTCCGCCTCGGCTTTCCCGAGGTCGCCCGAGGCCTGGTCGGCATGGGCTACAGAGTTGCGGCGGGCCTGTTCACGGCGGCGGAAGTCGGCGCGCCCCACAAGCGCGAGCGGCTGTTCGTCCTTGCCCACCGGGAGGGCGACTACCTGGCCGACCCCGCGCGCCTGCTCGGGGCTTCGCTCGAGCGGCGGAAACCGGACGGAACTCCTGCGCCGCTGGCCGACGCCGATGGCAAGCGACGGCAACAAGCCGAGCGCGGGCAAGAGGAAAGTGGCCGACTTGACGCACGCCAGCCGCCTGTGGCCGACCCCGGCGGCGCGGGATGCCAAGGGCGCCAACAGCCGGGCGCATGTGGAGAGGAACGGCACCGGTCGCAAGCACATGGACCAGCTGGCGAACTTCACCGTGCATTCCCCCCTGGCCCCGGCGACCTCGGGGCCTGGAACGAATACCTCCGACACGCCCCGCACGCTGAACCCAGCCTTCGTCGAGGCGCTGATGGGCTGGCCAACCGCGTGGACCGCCTTCGACTTTGCGGCAACGGCGTGGTCCCCCTGGTTGCAGCGTATGCGGTTCGAGTTCTGGCGGCTGAATTGTGCGACGGATGAGGGGGAGGAATGAAGCAAAGCCGGACCATGTCCCTGATCGAAGCAATCACAAACGTCGTCGTCGGCTATGGCCTGGCGGTCGTGACCCAGGTCCTGGCTTTCCCGGCCTTCGGCCTGCACGCCACGCTGCGCCAGAACCTGCAATTGGCCGCCCTGTTCTCGGTCATCTCGGTGCTGCGCTCCTTTGTGCTGCGACGGGCCTTCGAGGCGGCACGTGCGCGCGCGACAGGGCCCGGAACGAAGAACGCCGCCCCATGAGGGCGACGTGCCGGATCGGGCCTTATGTGGGCGCTTGTGGCGACATCACCCCCGGTCGGGAATATTGTCGATGGCCTCGATCATCGCTTCCAGCATGGTGCGCTGGGCGTCGGCCTCGGCGTCAGGCTGCAGCCAGTCGGCACTGATCTCGAGCAACTCGAACAGGGCGGCCTGATCCCCTTCGCACAGGGCTCTAGCGGCGGCGGTCATGAGGTCGGTGACGGTGTGGATCTGGCTGTGCATGGGGCGGTCTCCGTGGGTCGTGTCGTTTCGCGTCCACAGGATTGATCGCCCGGGCGCGTCTATCCACCATAATCGCAGCAATATCATGGCTTTATCGAAGGGCCGGCGATCACAATCGATCAGGCCCGGCAGCGGGCGATCAATCGGCAATCCGATAGACCCTTCCCCTCTCGTCATCGGCCTCGGTCACGACATTCAGCCCCAACCGCTTTTTCAGCTGGCCGGAGATCACACCACGTGCGGTGTGTTTCAACCAGCTCGTCGCTTCGACGATCTCATCGAGCGTGGCACCATTCTTTGTGTGCAGCATCTCGATCAACATCGCCTGCTTGGTGCCCTTGCGCTGGGCCGAGGGTTCGGGCGCCGGGTCGGCAACTGGTTCCGGCCTGGGTGGGTCAATCTCGATGCCGATTGCCTCAAGCCCGGCATCGGTGATGGCAAGCGTGGCAAAGGTCCCGTCCTGCCGCTGGCGCCAGAGCGCGCCGCGCTTGCGGGGATCGGCATCGATCTCCACCAGCAGGCCGCGCTCGATCAGCGGCGCAACCACCTTCTTTGCGGCCGCACCACGCAGGCGCCCCGGCAGCGGCAGGGCGATGCGATCATCGCGCTGGGAGGCGCGAGACAGAATGAGCAATTGGGTGTCGGTAAGTTTTGACACGGCAACCTCCTGTAACTGGCCTTCGGATGCCCTCACGTTTGATCGGCGCGCCCCACGCATCAACGACAATCGCCGCAATATCATGGCGTTATCCGCGCCGCGCTGATTGCAATCTGATCGGAGGATTCCCATGGGACTGTCCCGCCGCGCCTATGCGCGCCACCGCGGCGTGGCCGAGAGCGCAGTACGCAAGGCCATCGCCACGGGGCGGATCACGCTGGAGAAGGACGGCACGATTGACCCCGTCAAGGCCGACCGGCAGTGGGAGGCGCAAACCGACCCGGTGAAGCGGCACATGTCCGGCAAGCCCGTCCCCCGTGCGGCCATCAAGGCGGTCGATGACACCCTGCGCGAGGCCGGCACCGCTGCCCCGGGCGGCCCGGCGGCCTACATGCGCGCGCGGGCGGCACGGGAGATGATCGGCGCGCAGACCGCGAAGGTGAAGCTCGCGAAGATGAAAGGCAAACTGGTGGACCGGGCGAAGGCCACGGCGCTGGTCTTCGACCTTGCCCGGCGCGAGCGCGACGCCTGGATGAACTGGCCGCCGCGGGTTGCTGCCGACATGGCCGCCGAACTGGGGGTCGATGCCCATCTGATGGAGCAGGTGCTGGAGCACCACCTCCGCCGGCACCTCGCGGAGCTGGCGGAGATCGAGATTGAGCTCGGATGACGGGGATGGCACGAACGGGATCAGGGCCGCCTGGCTGAAGGGCCTGGCCCCTGACCCGGCGCTGACGGTGTCCGAGTGGGCCGACCGGCACAGGATATTGTCATCCCGTGCTGCTTCGGAAGCGGGGCCCTACCGCACATCCCGCACCCCCTACATGCGGGGCATCATGGATGCGCTCTCGCCCGGCGATCCGGCGCGGCGGGTGATCTTCATGAAGGCCGCACAGGTCGGCGCCACCGAGGGCGGCAACAACTGGATCGGCTTCTGCATTCACCGCGCCCCGGGGCCGATGCTGGCGGTGCAGCCGACGGTGGACCTGGCCAAGCGGCTCAGCCAGCAGCGGATCGACCCGCTGATCGAGGACAGCCCGGCGCTGCGCGACCTGGTCAGCCCGTCGCGCAGCCGGGATTCCGGCAACACGGTGCTGGCCAAGCGCTTCCCCGGCGGGCAGCTGATCCTGACGGGGGCGAACTCGGCCGTGGGGCTGCGCTCGATGCCGGCGCGCTGGGTGTTCATGGACGAGGTCGATGCCTATCCCGGCGATGTCGATGGCGAGGGCGATCCGGTGCAGCTGGCCGAGGCCCGCACCAACAGCTTCGGGCATCGCGCGAAGATCTTCCTCGCCTCGACCCCGACGGTGACGGGGCTGAGCCGGATCGAGCGGGAATTCCAGCTCTCCGACCAGCGCCGGTACTTTGTTCCCTGCCCCCATTGCGGGGGGCTGCAATGGTTGAAGTTCGAGCGTCTGCGCTGGGAGAAGGGCAAGCCGGAAACTGCCCGTTACGTCTGCGAACACTGCGAGGAACTGATCGAGGAGCGGTTCAAGACGCAGATGATGGCCGAGGAGAATGGCGCCTGCTGGCAAAGTACGGCCGATGAAGAAACCAGGCAGAAAGCCGAAGCGGCGGGCATTGTCGGCTTCCACATCAACGGTCTCTACTCGCCGCTGGGCTGGCTCAGCTGGGCTGCCATTGCCCGGAAGTGGGAAGAAGCAAGGGGCAACGATTCCGCCTTGAAGACATTGAAGAACACCATCCTGGGCGAGACCTGGGCCGAAAGCGGCGAGGCACCGGACTGGCAGCGGCTCTACGAGCGCCGCGAGCGCTGGGCGGCAGGCAAGGTGCCGGCGCGGGGGCTGTTCCTGACGGCAGGCGCGGATGTGCAGAAGGACCGCATCGAGGTCGATATCTGGGCCTGGGGGCGCGGACTGGAAAGCTGGCTGGTGGATCATGTCGTGATCCACGGCGGGCCGGCCGATCCAGCTTGCTGGCAGGAGTTGAGGGCGCTTCTTGGCCGGACCTGGCAACACGAAAACGGCGCTGTCCTGCAAATCGGCAAGCTGGCGATCGACACGGGTTACGAGAGCGCGGCCGTCTACAGCTGGGCCCGTCAGCAGACCGGCGCGCAGGTGGCGCCGGTAAAGGGTGTCGAAGGATTCAACCGGGCAAGCCCCGTCACTGGGCCGACCTTTGTCGATGCCACCGAGGGCGGCAAGCGCATCCGGCGCGGGGCAAAGCTCTGGACCATCGCCACAGCGGTGTTCAAGTCGGAAACCTATCGCTTCCTGCGCCTTCGCAGGCCGACGGACGAGGAACGGGATCAGGGTGCCACCGATCCCACGGGCTTTGTTCACCTGCCCGACTGGGTGGATTCCGAATGGCTGAAGCAGCTGACCGCCGAACAGCTGGTGACACGGCGCGACCGGCGCGGGTTTGCCAAGCTGGAATGGCAGAAGATGCGCGAGCGCAATGAAGCGCTCGACTGCCGGGTCTATGCGCGCGGCGCCGCCTGGCTGTTCGGGGCGGATCGCTGGGCCGAAAGCACCTGGCAATCGCTGGAGGCGCAGGTGGGGATTGTGCCGGAGGAAGAGGTAGTCGCCGTTGCCGAAGAGAACGCCCAGCCACCGGAACCGACCGCCGGCCAGCCGCGCACCCCGCGGCGCAGGCGGCGGGTCTATACGCCGAACATGATGAGGTAGGAAATGACGCTCTCCGAGATGCAGGCGCAGCTGGACGCGCTGCTGGCGGCGCGCTTTCGCGGCGTGCGCTCGACCAGCTATGACGGCAAGACCGTGACCTATGGCAGTGACGCCGAGATGGCGCGTGCCATTGCCGACCTCGAGGCCCGCATTGCGGCCCAGACCGGGACAGACCCCAACCGCCGCGTGACCCGCGTCACCGCCTCGAAAGGCCTCTGAGATGGCGGTAATGACAGGCCTGCGCCGCCGGATTGGTGCCTTCACCGGCGGCTTCGAGGCCGGGCTGCAGGGCCGGCGCCTCATGCGCTTTCAGGCGAGCCGCGCGCACGTCAACACGCTGATCGCCCAGGCCGGCCCGACGATCACGGCGCGCGCCCGGTGGCTTGTGCGCAACAACGGCTACGCGCTGAACGCGCTTGAAAGCTGGACCGGCAATGCGGTGGGCGACGGTGTCAAGCCGACCTCGAAAGTCGAGGACGAAGCCCGAAAATCGGCGATCCAGTCCCTCTGGCAGGAATGGGTCGCGGAGGCGGACGCCGAGGGGCTGACCGATTTCTACGGGCTGCAGCGCCGCGCCGCGCGCGAGTTGTTCCTGGCCGGCGAGGTGTTCTTCCGCTTTCGGCCCCGTCTGCCGCAGGACGGGCTGTCGGTGCCCTTGCAGCTGCAGATGATCCCCGCCGAGATGCTGCCGCTCGACGACAACCGCGATGTATCTGGCGGCGGCATGATCCGGCAGGGGGTGGAGTTCGACCCCATCGGCCGGCGCGTGGCCTATCACTTCCTGCGCCGGCATCCGGGGGACCTGACAGAAACCGGCCAGGCCGGCAAAAAGGTCCGCGTGCCCGCCTCCGAGGTCATTCACGTGATCGACCCGGTTGAGGCCGGTCAGGTGCGCGGCGTCTCGCGTTTTGCGCCCGCCATCGTCAAGCTGTTCTTTCTCGATCAGTACGACGACGCCGAACTCGAGCGAAAGAAGGTCAGCTCGATGTTTGCCCTGTTCGTGACCTCGCCGCAGGTCGATGCGCCACTGGATTCTCCCGACGAGCCGCTGGCGGTGGAGCCCGGCCAGGTGGTGCGGTTGGACCCGGGCGAGGCGATCGACACGCCCTCGCCGCCGGATTCCGGGCCGACCTACGAGCCGTTCCAGTACCGGACCCTTCTGCAGGTCTCGGCGGCGCTGGGTGTGCCGTATTCCTATGTCAGCAACGATCTGGCCAAGGCCAACTTCGCGAACTCGCGCCTCTCGATCATCGAGTTCCGCCGGCGGCTCTCGGCCTGGCAGCACCGGGTCCTGATCCACCAGCTGTGCAAGCCGGTCTGGGCACGGTGGATGGACACTGCGGTGATGGCCGGTGCGCTGGACCTGCCGGACTTTGCTGCCAACCGCCGGACCTGGCTGAAATCCGACTGGCTGCCCCCGAAATGGGACTGGGTCGATCCGCTGAAAGACATCTCGGCCGAGGTGGCCGAAATCGAGGCCGGTCTCAAGAGCCGCTCCATGGCCATGGCCCAGCGCGGCTACGACGCCGACCGGGTGGATGCCGAGATCGCCGCCGACCGGGCGCGCGAGGCCACCCTCGGTCTCGACTTCCGCCGCCCCGGCTCCCCCGCCCAGGGCGCGGCGCAGCTGGTTGATGCCCCGAGCGATACGCCCGCTGACACGACGGAAACCACAAACCCATGACCCGAACCGACATGCTTGCCCGCCGGCTGGCCGCCCGCCCGCTGGCGCTGGCCCCGCGCGCGGTGGCGGCACTGGTGGCGGCACCACAGGCCTTTCTCGGAGAGGCCGAGAGCCCGCA
>JALSGY010000456.1 GCA_026982515.1 Paracoccaceae bacterium | reverse complement strand
AGCTCCAGCGCCTGCTCTTCGTCGGCCATGGTGTGGATGGCGATGGTGGCGTCCTGTTCGATCGGCCATTGAAGATCCCAGTGCCGGCCGTTGACGGTGGCGGAAATGGCCTTTTTGCCCAATGACCTGGAGATGGAGGTGGCAACTTCGGCGGGGGTGACGCCAGCCTCGAACTCGCGCGAATTGCCATCGGGGAATGTCAGGGAAATCTTGGCCATTTCGGCTCTCCTCGTCGGTCTGGCGCCCACGGAACGCCCGGTTGCGGGTCGGGTCGGCCCGGTTTGGCGCCTCAACGGGATGAAGTCAACATTGCCTTTGCGCGCAAGGCAGCTAGTTTGCCCCAAACGGAGGTGGGAAGATGACCGATTTCCTCGAAACTGCCGCCGGCCGCCGGCTGGCCCATGTCAAGACCCCGGGCAAGGGACCGGGGGTGGTGTTTCTCGGCGGCTTCAACTCCGACATGGAAGGCACCAAGGCGCTGTTCCTCGAGGACTGGGCCAGGCGCCGGGGCCGGGCCTTCCTGCGGTTCGACTATTCCGGCCACGGGCAGTCCTCCGGGGCGTTCACCGAAGGCTGTATCGGGGACTGGGCGGATGATGCGGCGGCGGTGGTGAACGCGCTGACCGAGGGGCCGCAGATTCTGGTGGGTTCCAGCATGGGTGGTTGGATAAGTCTCATTCTGGCCACCAGGATGAAGGAAAAAATATGTGGAATTGTTGGAATTGCAGCAGCACCGGATTTTACCGAAGACGGCATGTGGGCCGGGTTCAGCCCCGAACAGCGGGCCGATCTGATGGAAAGAGGGCAGGTATCGCTGCCGTCGGAATATGGTGAGCCCTACATCATCACCCGCCGCCTGATCGAGGACGGCCGCAACCATCTGGTGCTGCGCAAGCCCCTGCCGCTGCCCTTCCCGGCCCGCTTCCTGCAGGGGACCGAGGATGCCGACGTGGCGCTTTCGGTGCCGTTGCGCCTGATCGAGCACGCCACCGGCCCCGATATCCGTCTGACCCTCGTCAAGGGCGCGGATCACCGCTTCTCGTCTCCGGAGTGCCTGGAGCTTGTCGCGCAGAGCGTGGAGGAGGTATCGGCTGCCGCCGGTCACTGAGCGGGCAGGGTGGGGGAGAAGCCCCCGGTCGCGTTGCGTTCGATCGCATTTGTCTTGCCCCGGCCGCATGAACTGCCCGGGGCAAGGAGATGGATCACAATGGTAAAACGGGTTTCGCGTTCAGGCGCCGGCTCTGGCCCGTACGGCGCGCGGGGCGGGGCGGGCGTTGGCGTCGATGAAATCCAGCACCAGCGGGCGGATATTGTCGCGCCAGCTGCGCCCGGCGAATATGCCGTAATGGCCCGCCCCGGGCTCCAGATGGCTGGCCTTCTTCGACTCGGGCAGCCCGGTGAGCAGGTCGAGCGCGGCCAGGCACTGGCCGGGGGCCGAGATGTCGTCCTTTTCGCCCTCGACGATCTTTACCGCCACATCGGTGATCTTGCCGAAATCCACCCTGTGCCCGTCCACCGT
>JALSGY010000455.1 GCA_026982515.1 Paracoccaceae bacterium | reverse complement strand
ACGCGCCAGGGCCGCCGGTCTGGACGTGAGTGCCGGTGTCTCGATCCACCATCTGACGCTGAACGAGTTCGACATCGGCGGCTACCGCACCTTCTTCAAGGTCAAACCGCCCCTGAGGGCCGAGGACGACCGGGTGGCGGTGGTCGAGGCGGTGGCCTCGGGGCTGATCGACATCATCTCGTCGATGCACACCCCGCAGGACGAGGAAAGCAAGCGCCTGCCCTTCGAGGAGGCCGCCAGCGGCGCGGTGGCGCTGGAGACGCTGCTGCCAGCGGCGCTTCGGCTCTACCACTCGGGCGATCTGACCCTGCCGCAACTCTTCCGCGCGCTCTCTCTCAATCCCTCCAGGCGACTGGGCCTGGATACCGGCCGCCTGGCACCCGGAGCACCGGCCGATCTGGTACTGTTCGACGCCGATGCGCCCTTCGTACTGGACAGGTTCAAGCTGCACTCCAAATCCAAGAACACGCCTTTCGACGGGGCACGCCTGCAGGGAAAGGTGATCGGCACCTGGGTCGGCGGCGTGTCCGTTTTCGGAGGATAGCCCATGACCTACGTTTTCGTAGCACTTGCGGGATACCTGCTGGGTTCGGTGCCCTTCGGCATCGTGATGGCGCGCATCTTCGGTCTGGGTGATCTGCGCAAGATCGGCTCGGGCAACATCGGGGCCACCAACGTGCTGCGCACCGGCAACAGGCTGGCCGCCTTCCTGACGCTGGTGTTCGACGCCGGAAAGGGTGCGGCGGCGGTGCTGGCCGCGCGCTATCTGGCGGGCGAGGCCGCGGCCGGGCTGGCCGGGATGTTCGCCATGCTGGGGCATCTCTACCCGGTGTTCCTGAGGTTTCGGGGCGGCAAGGGGGTGGCCACCTTTCTGGGCACGCTGCTGGCACTGTCGCCGCCGGTGGGGCTGGCGGCCTGCGGCAGCTGGCTGGCAACCGCCCTGATCACCCGCTACTCGTCGCTTTCGGCGCTGGTGGCGGCGGCGCTGGCCCCGGTCTTCACCTTTCTGCTCTACGACCGGCAGGCCTCGGTGCTGGTGCTGTTATTGGCGGGGCTGATCTACTACCGGCACGGGGCCAACATCCGCCGGCTGCTGAACGGCAAGGAGCCGAAAATCGGCCGCAAGGGCTGATCGTCACGGGAGAAGGCGATGAATTTCAACGCTGCGGTTGCCAGCTGCTTCAGGAAATACGCGGTCTTCTCGGGCCGGGCGCCGCGCTCGGAATACTGGTGGTTCACGCTGTTCCTGCTGCTAGCGGGCTTCGCCCTGGGGCTGGTTGATTCGCTGTTCTTCCTCACCCCGGCAGAACAGACGGGGCCGCTGAACATGATCTTCACCCTGGCCACGCTGCTGCCAAGCCTGGCGGTCGGCGCCCGCCGGTTGCACGACGTGGACCGCACCGGCTGGTGGCTGCTGCTGTGGCTGGTGCCCGTCCTCGGCTGGCTGGTCATGCTGTGGTGGACGGTGCAGCCTGGCACCCGGGGCCCGAACCGATTCGGCCCCGATCCGCTGGGCGGTGAC
>JALSGY010000454.1 GCA_026982515.1 Paracoccaceae bacterium | reverse complement strand
ATCCCGTGCATCACCATGCCGAGGCTGTCGCCCACCAGAATGACATCGGCGAAACGGTCCACGATCCGCGCCGTATGCGCGTGGTAGGAGGTGAGCGAGACGATCGGCTCGCCGCCCTTGCGCACGGCGATCTGCGGCACGGTGATGCGGCGGGTGGGGGGCTGTTTGCTCATGGGCTTACAACCTTCTGATCAATCAGCAGAATGCCGCCGAACTCGGCGGAAATCATGATGGCCACCGGTCCCTCCAGCGGGCCCGAGAGCGGCTCCAGCGTCTGCGGGTGGGCGATGTCCAGCCCGCGCAGGATGGCGCGCGGCTCGCCGGCCAGCTCGGCCTCGATCGCCTCGCGCAGCGCCTCGATGGTGGCGCCGGGGCGGGCGATGTGCTCGGCCCGCTCCAGCGCCCGGTGCAGCACCGTGGCCGCGGCCCGGTCTTCTCCGCCCAGCCGCACGTTGCGCGACGAAAGCGCCAGCCCGTCGGGCTCGCGCACCGTGGGCACGGCCCCGATCTCCAGCGGGAAATGCAGATCGCGCACCATCCGGCGAATGATCTGCAACTGCTGGTAATCCTTCTCGCCGAACAGCGCCACGTCGGGGCCGACGATGTTGAACAACCGTGCCACCACCGTGGTGACCCCCCTGAAATGCCCCGGCCGCACCGCCCCGTGCAGGACGTTGGCCATGCGGGTGGTCTCGACGATGGTCTCGTCGCCATCGGGGTAGATCTCGGCAGGTGCGGGCAGGAAGACGGCATCCACTCCGGCATCGCGCAGCATCGCCAGGTCGCGCGCCTCGTCGCGGGGGTATCGGGCCAGATCGTCCGGATCGCCGAACTGGGTGGGGTTGACAAAGATGCTCACCACCACCCGATCGGCCTGCTCGCGGGCGCGGGCCACCAGCGCCATGTGGCCGGCATGCAGGAAACCCATGGTGGGCACCAGCGCCACGCGCGCCCCTTGTGCGCGCCAGCCAGCCACCGCGCTTCGCACTTCAGCCGTGGTTTCGCATCTGAGCATTAACTTCCCGCCCTGTCCGCCCTGGCGCCGTTTTATGCTGCAGCTGCAAAAGGAGCAAGCCGTGCTGTGCCCCGGCAGCGGGTCTTCTTCTGTCCTGAAAATACTCCCGCGGGGCAGGCCCGGCTCTCCGGCGTCGCTTTCCCGCCAAAATGCGTCGGCTGAACCTTTCACCAACTGGCGAAAAACGGCAATCTCGGCGCAGGATTTCCCACATCGGAGTCGCGCCCATGAAAACCCATGTTCAGGCCCTGGTCGTCGGCGGCGGCGCGGTTGGTGCCGCCATCGCCTATCACCTCGCCAAGGCGGGATGGGAGACCATGCTGCTGGAGCGTGACGAGCTGACGGCGGGCTCCACCTGGCACGCGGCGGGGCTCCTGCCGCTGTTCAACATGAGCTACGCCACCAGCCACATCCACGACTATTCCGTGAAGTTCTACAAGACGCTGGAGGAGGAGACGGGGCTGAACCCCGGTTTCCGCGTGGTCGGCAACCTGCGCATGGCCCGGAG
>JALSGY010000453.1 GCA_026982515.1 Paracoccaceae bacterium | reverse complement strand
TGCGAAAGTGTGAAGCAGGCCATTGCCGAGTCCGAGGCCCGGCTCGCGGGGCGTGGACGGCTGCTGATCCGCAAGTCCGGCACCGAACCTCTGGTGCGGGTCATGGCCGAGTGCGAGGACGAGGCTCTGCTGGTATCGGTGGTGGACGATCTGGTCGAGGTGATCGGGCGGGCCGCGGCCTGAAGGGCGGGCCCGGCCCCGCCTCAGCCGGGCCTGTGCCCCAGCCGATGTTCGGCAGATTCGGGCAGGTATTCCACGCTCGGGCTGCGCTGGGTGGCCTGGGGATAAAGCGCCATCATGTGGAGAATGTCCTCCGGCATGTCGGTGCGCACGGGCAGGCCGAACTCCTTTGCCTCGTCGGCGAAGATCGGATAGTCGTGGGTCCAGCGGCCCTCGCTGAGTGCCCTGGCCGTGGCCTTCGCCTGTTGCGGCGGGAGCGTGCCCTCCAGCAGCTCGGTCGCGGTGGCTTCGACCTGGGCGATCGCCTTGGCCGCCATGTCGGCCTGGATGATCGTCTGGTCGTCCACCTTCTCTATCGGTTTCCTTTCCAGAAGTCTTACCAGAGAAGCGGCGGGCAGGTTGCCCAGCTGCGGATCGACGGGGCCCAGCGTGGCGTGCGGGCTCATGACGATCTCGTCGGCGGCCAGCGCGATCAGCGTGCCCCCGGACATGGCGAAATGCGGCACGAAGACCGTCACCCTGCCCTTGTGCGCCTTGACCGCCCGGGCGATCTGGGTGGCGGCGATGACCATGCCGCCGGGGGTGTGCAGCACGATGTCCAGTGGCCGGTCGTCATCGGTGGAGTGGACCGCCCGCAGCACCGCTTCGGAATCGTTGATGTCGATGTAGCGCATGATGGGAAAGCCCAGGAAGCTCATGGTTTCCTGCCGGTGCACCAGCAGGATCACCCGCGAGCCGCGGCTCTTCTCGATCTTCCTGATGCGGCGCATGCGCATGTTCTCCAGCATCCGCCGCTGGAAGATCGGCTGCAGCGCCGAAAGGATGAAGAACAGCCAGATCAGGCTGCCGAAATCGAACTGTCCCATGTCTTTTCCCGTTGCGGGAGGTTGCCGCCCAGTCTGGGCGCAGAACCGCCATTTTGCAAGTCCCGGATCCGCCCCTGCAAAAAGAGGTGCGGGGGCAGGCGGCAGCCCCCGAAGGGCGCCGCCCCTGCCCGGTGCGCAGACTCAGTTCTTTTCCTGGTCCACCAGCTTGCCGGCGGAAATCCAGGGCATCATCTCGCGCAGCTTGCGGCCCACCTCCTCGATCTGATGGGCATCATTGAGCCGCCGCGTGCCCTTGAAGAAGGGCTGCCCGACGGCGTTTTCCTGCATGAAGTCGCGGACGAAGGCACCCGACTGGATGTCGTCGAGGATGGCTTTCATCCGCTGCTTGGTCTCCGCCTTGGGCAGCACCCGCGGCCCCGAGACATACTCGCCGTATTCGGCGGTGTTGGAAATCGAGTAGTTCATGTTGGCGATGCCGCCCTCGTAGATCAGGTCGACGATCAGCTTCACCTCGTGGAGGC
>JALSGY010000452.1 GCA_026982515.1 Paracoccaceae bacterium | reverse complement strand
TTCGGCCCCGAGAAAGCCCGGCTGGCGTTCGGTCAGCGCCGTCATGCGCCGGGCCATGTCGGCATATCCCAGATCGGGTCCACGGCGCAGGGAGGCGAAGATCACCGCATGGTAGGGGGAATCGGGAGGGGGGCGAAGGCACTCGTTTCACTCATCTTCCGTCTCTTCTCGCTTCGTGGCCGGGGCGGCGACGATGATCTCCGAGGCCACCGCGTAGCTGGTGGATATGCTGCGGTGGCGGATGCGCCAGGCCACCGGGTCGAAATACTGTGCAAGATACAACGGCCGGCAGCCCCCGACAAGCTCCGGCCGCAGATGGTGCACCACCGTCCAGACCCGGCTGAGCAGCCGCGAGGGCAGCGTCTCGCCCCAGCCCAGCGAAACCACGCCCAGCAGGCCGTCCGGGCTCAGCGCCTGGCGGGCGGCGGCGAGGAAGAGGCAGATCTCGGCCGGGGGAAGCAGGTCGAGGACATAGGTGGCGACGATCCGGTCGAAAGGCGGGCCGGCGGGTGAGAAATCGAAGCTGCCGTCGCTTTGCCAGATCATCGCCCGCCCGCCGAAGGGGGCCAGGCGTTCACGCGCGAGCCGGACCATGGTTTCGCTGATGTCGCAGCCGGCGTAGCGGGCATCGGGTGGCAAAAGCCCCCCCAGCAGCCGTTCGGCGAAACGCCCGGTGCCGCAGCCGAATTCCAGCACGCTGGCGGCCTGGTCGAAGCGAGCGGCCCCGGTCAGAACCTCCAGCGCCCGGTCTTCGTAGAAGGCCTGGCTGTCGAGACGCGCGCCGAACCGGTCGTAGAAACGCCGGGCCTCGCCGGTGTTCAGGTAACGGACCATGGCGCCAGCATAAAAGCGCCCACGCAGCCCGCCAATCTGGCAAATGGCCACGCCTGGGCCCGGGCTATTCGGCGGCAATCTCGATCACGGGTTCCATGGCGCGCAGAATCGCCTCGTCGAGGTGGCATTTCACCTGGTGGCCCTCGGCCAGCTGCCGCGGGGCGGGGATTTCGCGCTCGCACAGCCCCTCCGGCACCTGCGCCTTCCAGCGGCAGCGGGTCTGGAACGGACAGCCCGGCGGCGGGTTCACGGCCGAGGGGATGTCGCCCTCCAGCACGATGTGCTTCTTGCTGACCCGCGTGTCGGCGATCGGCACCGCCGAGAGCAGCGCCTCGGTATAGGGGTGGTAGGGCGGCGAGAACACCTGGTCGGTGCTCCCCGTCTCGACCACGTGGCCGAGATACATGACCAGCACCCGGTCGGCGAGGTAGCGCACGATCGAGAGATCATGGCTGATGAACAGCAGCGTCGTCTTTTCCTTGCACTGGATTTCCATGAGAAGTTCCGTACCCGCGGCCTGGACCGAGACGTCGAGCGCCGAGACGGGCTCGTCGGCGACCACGATGCGCGCCCCCCCCTGCGAAGGCGCGGGCGATGCCCACCCGCTGCTTCTGCCCGCCCGACAGCTGGCGCGGCATGCGCCCGGCGAACTCGCGCGGCAGCTTCACCAGATCGAGCAGCTCCAGCATGCGGGCGC
>JALSGY010000451.1 GCA_026982515.1 Paracoccaceae bacterium | reverse complement strand
GCTCAGAGGCAGGCCCGGGGCCGGCTCATGCATTCGCGGCGGCCTCGGGCAGGCGCACGCGCAGACGCTTGATGCGGCGCGGATCGGCCTCGACCACCTCGAACTCGGGGCCGGCGGGATGGCGGATAACCTCGCCACGGGCCGGGATCCGCCCCAGCAGCACGAAAACCAGACCGCCCAGGGTGTCGATCTCCTCGTCGTCGTCCGGATCCGTCAGCCGCATTCCGATCTCCGCTTCGAAGTCCTCGAGCGGCGTCGTCGCCTTGGCCAGATAGCAGCCGGGCTTTTCCACCGTCCAGAACTCGCCTTCGTCGATGTCGTGTTCGTCCTCGATCTCGCCGATTACCTGTTCGATCAAGTCCTCGATGGTCACAAGACCGTCAACACCGCCGTATTCGTCGATCACCAGCGCCATGTGCATGCGCTCGCTCTGCATCTTCTGCAGCAGCACCCCGATCGGCATCGAGGGCGGCACGAAAAGCAAAGGCCGCACCATGCGGCGCAGATTGAAGCGCGTGCCCTTGCCGTTGAAGCCGTATTTCAGCGCCAGGTCCTTGAGGTGCACCAGCCCGATCGGGGTATCGAGCGTGCCCTTGTAGACCGGCAGCCGCGTCAGCCCGCTTTCGCGGAATACCCTGACCAGCTCGTCCTTGGTGATGTCCACCGGCACCGCAACGATCTCGGCCTTGGGCACCGCCACGTCCTCGACCCGCATGCGGCGCAGGTTGCCCATCCCCGGGGCCGGCGCGGACAGCCCGTTGCCGCCGCCCGCCTCCACCGGGGGGGGGTCCGTGTCCTCGCTTGTCTCCGAGGGGCCGAGGGCACCGAAAAGGCGGCCGAAGAAACCGCTGTGCCGTCTGCTGTCAGGGTCCTGCGCGCCTCGCGCCGCTCCAGAAGACCCGCCGTCTGCGTCGCCCATCTTTCCTTTCCAGTTCCGGGCGGAAATGCCCTTGTCCTCAGCTATATGGGTCCGCCACTCCCATCATGGCAAGTATCTCCACCTCCAGCCCCTCCATCAGGGCCGCATCTTCCTCGTGGATGTGATCATATCCCAACAGATGCAGCGTGGCGTGCACCAGCAGGTGCAACACGTGGTCCTCCATGGCGCGCCCGGCCTTGCGGGCTTCGCCTTCGCAGCTCTCCCAGGAAATCGCGATGTCGCCCAGCTCGGCCGGCATGCCCGGCGGGCCGGGTTGCGGCAGGGCGGGGTGGGCGCCGGGGCGCGGGGCGGCGCGTTCCTCGGAGGGCCAGGACAGCACGTTGGTGGGGGTGGGCTTGCCGCGGAAATCGGCATTGAGTTCACGGATGCGGGCATCGTTGCAGCCCAGCAGGCTGATCTCGAAACGCGCCGGATCGAGCCCCAGACGGGCGAGCGTAGCCGCGCAGGCCCGCCCTGCCAGCGCCTCCAGCCCGGCGGCCTGCCAGCGGGGATCCTCGATGAGGGTATCGACGTTCATCCGGGCTGCCGCTCAGCCTTCCGCGTCATTGTCATAGGCCTCGATGATCCTGGCCACCAGGGGGTGGCGCACCACGTCGGCCGGGGTGAAATAGCTGAAGGAGATGTGTTCGATTCCGCGCAGCAGGCGTTCGGCGTCGGCCAGGCCGCTGGCTGCGCCGCGCGGCAGGTCCACCTGGGTGCGATCACCGGTGATCACCATGCGCGAGCCCTCGCCCAGCCGGGTGAGAAACATCTTCATCTGCATCGGCGTGGCGTTCTGCGCCTCGTCGAGCACCACGAAGGCGTTGGACAGCGTCCGTCCGCGCATGAAGGCCAGCGGCGCGATCTCGATGCGCTTTTCCTCGATCAACCGGGCCAGCTGCTTGCCCGGCAGGAAATCGCCCAGCGCATCGTAAAGCGGCTGCATGTAGGGATCGACCTTCTCCTTCATGTCGCCAGGCAGAAAGCCCAGCCGCTCTCCCGCCTCCACCGCGGGACGCGAGAGGATGATCCGGTCCACCTGCCCGCCGATGAACAGGCTCACCCCCACCGCCACGGCGAGATAGGTCTTGCCGGTGCCGGCCGGGCCGATGCCGAAGGCCAGTTCGTTTTCGTAAAGCGCGCGCACATAGGCCCTCTGGGCCTCGGTACGCGGCTCGACCAGCTTCTTGCGGGTCCGAATCTCGATCCGGCCGCTGCGGAACATCTCCAGCTGGCTGGCGCCGGGCACGCCACCATCCTCGCCGCCCATGCGGATCTCGCCGTCGATCTGGCCCGCGTCGATCTGGCGGCCCTGCTCGAGGCGTTCGTAAAGCGTCTGCAGCACGACGGCGGTGCGGGCGCGGGCCTCGGCCTCGCCATGGATGGCCAGATGGTTGCCGCGGCGCATGATCTGGACGCCGGTCTTGTGCTCGATCTGGGCAAGGTTGCGGTCGAATTCGCCGCAAAGGTCGATCAGCAGGCGGTTGTCGGGAAATTCCAGAAGCGTTTCGTGAACGTTGTCCGGCGATGGCGGCGGGTTGATGGCGCTGAATCCCAAGCAATGTCTCCGTTGCGTTGTGCCCTGCCTCCATGGTGCCAACTCGGCGCGCGCGGCGCAAGCGCTGCGGCAGGAAAATCCTTTCCGCCGTGTGCAGGAAGCCGCGCCCCGGGATTGCCGCGCCTGCGCAGATGGAGGCGACTCGCCCCGCACCGGGCATGCGCGAATCCCGCGCACGGCGCGGCCCGACAGCGCGGCAATCCCACCATCGGGCCCGCATTATCCCCGGAGCGAAAACAGTCCACGGGACTCTTGCGAATTGTCCCGTGGAATTCGGGGGGCTTTACAAGATAAAGGTAAAAACATGGTAAAAATCGGGCAAAAAGTTGCGCGAGGGCAAATTCTTGCCATAATTCGGGCTCTGCGAACGGACACTGCTCTGCACGACAACCAGCCTTGCGGCGCTTGCGACTGACGGTGCCGATTTCGTCGGACGAGAATTGGTCAGTTGAACAAGGGGTGATGACATGAAACGACTTGCAATTTCCGCAATGGCGCTGGCGCTTTCCCTGCCCGCTTCCGCCGCTCTGGCCCAGAACCTGCCGACCAAGCCGGGCAGCAATCCGTCGGTGATCACGATCAGCTGCTTCAGGGGCCCGACGAGCAATGTGATCTGGGACCGGCCGAATGCCGTGTTCATCGAAGATCTGGTCCGGCTGAACTACACCTACCCGCAGGCGCAGGCCATCGCCGAGCGGGTGTGCCGTGACGAGTATGGCGTGGGGCAGCCGGAATATCTGCGGGCGACCCTGCTCAACCTCATGGCCAGGACGCCGCCGCAGAACAAGAAGTAGCAGGCAACGGCGCTGCGGGCCTTCTGTTGCCGGTCCGCCGCGCCCTGACCGTCAGATCAGTTCGCCGGCCAGGGAATTGGGCGCCGAGGCGGTGATGCGCACGGCGCGGATCTCGCCGGCCTGCACGGACGGATCGCTGACATGCACGGCGTGCAGGTATTGCGACTTGCCGACCATCTGCCCGGCCATCCGGCCGGGCTTTTCGAACAGGACCGAGACTTCCCGGCCCACCATCGCCTTCTGTGCCGCCTGCTGCTGGGCATCGAGCAGTTCCTGCAGCCGGGCGAGACGCTCCGATTTCACCGCCTCTTCCACCTGCTCGCGCTCGGCAGCCGGGGTGCCCGGGCGCGGCGAGTACTTGAATGAATAGGCCTGGCCGTAGTTCACCTCTTCGACCAGGGCCATGGTCCGGGCGAAATCGTCCTCGGTCTCGCCGGGAAAGCCGACGATGAAATCGCCCGACAGCAGGATGTCGGGGCGGGCGGCACGGATGCGCTCGATCAGCGCCACGTAACCGGCTGCGGTATGCTTGCGGTTCATCGCCCGGAGGATGCGGTCCGAGCCCGACTGGACCGGCAGGTGCAGGTAGGGCATCAGCTTTTCGCATTCGGCAAAGGCGGCGATCAGGGCCTCGTCCATGTCGCCCGGATGCGAGGTGGTGAAGCGGATGCGCTCCAGCCCGTCGATCGCGGAGAGTTCCCCGATCAGCCGGGCCAGCGTCCAGTCGCCATCCTCGCCCGCGCCGTGATAGGCGTTCACGTTCTGGCCCAGCAGGGTGATCTCGCGCACCCCGCGCTCGACCAGCTCGCGCGCCTCGGCCAGCACCCGGGCGGGCGGGCGCGATACCTCCATGCCGCGGGTGTAGGGCACCACGCAGAAGGCGCAGAACTTGTCGCAGCCTTCCTGCACGGTAAGAAAGGCGGTGGGCCCGCGGCGGGCGCGTCTCGGGCCGGCCAGCTTCTCGAACTTGTCCTCTTCGGGAAAATCGGTGTCGATCGCCTTGCCGCCGCTTTCGGCACGGGCCGTCAGCTCGGGCAGCCGGTGGTAGCTTTGCGGCCCGACCACCAGATCGACCAGCGGCTGGCGGCGCATGATCTCTTCGCCCTCGGCCTGGGCCACGCAGCCGGCCACCCCGATCCTGAGGTCGGGGCGTGCCGCCTTCAGCCCCTTGTAGCGGCCCAGTTCGGAATAGATCTTCTCGGCTGCCTTTTCCCGGATGTGGCAAGTGTTGAGCAGGATCATGTCTGCATCTTCGGGGCTGTCGGTGGTGACATAGCCCGATTCCGCCAGCGCCTCGGCCATGCGCTCGCTGTCATAGACGTTCATCTGACAGCCGTATGTCCTGATGAAAAGTTTCTTCGCGTCCCGCATGCCATTGCCTCGCCGCTTGCAGACCCGCCTCCTACAGCCAAACGCCGCCTGCCGCAACGCTTGCAATTTTCACCGTTCATGGGATTTTCACCTCTGTCGGACATGACCGGCAAGGAAGCAGCGATGCGCTACGGCAGCCTCGAGGAGTTCACGCGAAAGGGAAAGGCGGCACTGGCACGCGGGCCGGTGGCGCTGGTGCTGGTGGAAGATCTGGTGGAGGCCGAAAGCACCCTGCGTCATTGCCAGCTGGCGGGCTTCAGGGCGGTGGTGGCCTTCGCCCCGCCCGAGCTGACCCTGCCGGCGGAGCTGGAGACGGAAATCTACCGCGTGCGCCATGACATGACGCAGGAAGGCGCCACCGAGCATGTCGTCAATTCGGTGATCGAGGCCGCCCCTCCAGGCACCTGGCTGCACTACTGCTACAATGCCGAATACCTCTTCTATCCCTTCTGCGAGACCCGCAGCATTTCCGAGATGCTGGCGTTTCACAGCGAAGAGCGGCGCGATGCGGTGCTCACCTATGTGATCGACATCTACGCCGGCGATCTGGAGGCCTTCCCCAACGGGGTATCGCTTGAGGACGCCCATCTCGACCGGTCCGGCTATTACGCCCTGGCCCGGCTCGACGAGAACGGGCATCCGCGCGAGCGCCAGCTCGATTTCTTCGGCGGGCTGCGCTGGCGTTTCGAGGAACACGTGCCCCCGGCGCGGCGGCGGATCGACCGGATCTCGCTGTTTCGCACCGCCCCGGGGCTGCGGCTGCGCGCCGATCACACCTTCTCGGACGAGGAATACAACACCTATTCCTGCCCCTGGCACCACAACATCACCACCGCGCTGGTTTCGTTTCGCACCGCCAAGGCCCTGAAAACCAACGCCGGCTCCACCTTCGATATCCCCAGTTTCCGGTGGCGCAATTCGGTGCCCTTCCGGTGGCACTCGCAGCAGCTGCTCGACCTGGGGCTGATGGAGCCGGGGCAGTGGTTCTGAGCCCTCGCGGGGCGCGCTGAACGGGACGGGACGTGCCGGGGCGAGGGGGCGCTGCCCCCGGAGTATTTTCCGACAGAAGAAGGAAAAGGGGGCCGCGCCCCCGGTTCAGTCGCGGCGCAGGCGGATCACCACATCCACCTTCCACACCTTCGCCCCGTCAGGCGCCTTGGGCAGGCGGGCGATTTCCAGCTCTTCCACCGGTGCGTCGGTCAGCTCGGCCGTATCCTCCCAGTAGAAATGGGGGTGATCGTCGAGCCGGGTGTCGAAGTAGCTGCGCGAGCCGTCCACGGTGATCTCATGCATAAGCCCCGCCTCGCAGAAGGCGCGCAGGGTGTTGTAGACGGTGGCCATGGACACCGAATCACCCGCCGCATGGGCCGCGGCGAACAGGCCTTCGGCGGTGACGTGCCTGTCCTGCCCGTCGCCCACCAGAAGCGCGGCCAGCGCCAGACGCTGCCGGGTGGGGCGCAATCCGCCGCGCGCCAGCCAGCTGGTGCCGCGAGCGATGGCCTGATCGTCGATATGGTCGGGCATGTCCTTCATTGGGGGTCAATATAGGGTGCGGGGACGGTGTTGTTCAAACACAATTGCGAAAGGGCCCGGGCGCGGGTGCTATTGCCTCTGCTCCGAGGCCGGTGGTAGAGGAAGGCGGAGCAGAGAATTCAACACCCGGAGGCGCCACGCATGGCCGATTTTCCAACCAGTTTCGACAAGGACGGCCTGCTGAAATGCGCCCGGGGCGAGTTGTTCGGCCCGGGCAACGCCCAGCTGCCCGAACCGCCGATGCTGATGATGGACCGGATCACCGACATCAGCGGCGACGGCGGGGCCCACGGCAAGGGCCATGTGGTGGCCGAACTCGACATCACCCCCGAGCTGTGGTTCTTCCCCTGCCACTTCCCCGGCAACCCGGTGATGCCCGGCTGCCTGATGCTGGACGGGCTGTGGCAGCTGACCGGATTCAACCTGGGCTGGCGCGGCTGGCAGGGGCAGGGTTTCGCCCTGGGCGTGGGCGAGGTGAAGCTTTCGGGCATGGTCACGCCCGAGCGCAGGCTGGTGACCTATCACGTTGATTTCACCCGGGTCATCGACCGTCGCCTCAAGATGGGCGTGGCCGACGGCCGGGTCGAGGCGGATGGTGAGGTCGTCTGCCAGGTCAGGGACATGAAGGTGGGGCTGGCCGCAACCGGCTGATACCCGACAACGAACAGGAGAGCGCCGATGCGTCGTGTCGTCATCACCGGATTGGGGATCATTTCCCCGATCGGCAACAACGCCCAGGAAGTGACGGAAAGCCTGCGCGCGGGTCGCTCGGGCATCAGCTTCCAGCCGGCCTACGCCGAGCATGGCTTCCGCAGCCAGATCGCCGGGGTTCCGCAGATCGACCTGGCCGCGAACATCGACAAGCGCCAGATGCGCTTCATGGGGCCCACCGCCGCCTATGCCTACCTGGCCATGCAGCAGGCGATCGAGGACTCCGGGCTTGAAGAGAAGGACATCTCCAATGTCCGCACCGGGCTGGTGGCAGGCTCCGGCGGGCCGTCTACCTCAAACTTCTTCAACGCCCACAACATCGTGATCGAGAAGGGCGCGCCCAAGCGCATGGGCCCCTTCATGGTGACCCGCTGCATGAGCTCCACCGTTTCCGCCTGCCTGGCGACGCCCTTCTCCATCAAGGGGGTGAACTACTCGATCACCTCCGCCTGCTCGACCTCGGCCCATTGCATCGGCAACGGGGCGGAGCTGATCCAGATGGGCAAGCAGGACATCATCTTCGCCGGCGGCGGCGAAGAGGTGGACTGGACGCTCTCGTGCCTGTTCGATGCCATGGGCGCCATGTCCAGCAAGTACAACGACGCCCCGGAAACCGCCTCGCGCCCGTTCGACGCCAACCGCGACGGCTTCGTGATTGCCGGCGGCGGCGGCATGGTGGTACTCGAAGAACTGGAGCACGCCAGGGCCCGCGGCGCGAAGATCTATGCCGAAGTCACCGGCTACGGCGCCACCTCGGACGGCCATGACATGGTCGCCCCCTCCGGCGAAGGGGGAGAGCGTTCCATGCGTCTGGCAATCTCCACCATCGGCGAACGCAAGGTGGATTACATCAACGCCCACGGCACCTCGACACCGGCCGGCGATGTCACCGAGGTGGAAGCCATCCGCCGCGTCTTCGGCGAAGACAGCGTGCCGCCGATCTCCTCGACCAAGTCGATGACCGGCCACAGCCTGGGCGCCACCGGGGTGCACGAGGCGATCTACGCGCTGCTGATGATGGAACACGGCTTCATCGCCCCCTCGATCAACGTAAGCGAACTCGACCCGGCGCTGAAGCCAGAAGAGATCGTCACCGAGACCCGCGAGGGGGTGGAACTGGACACCATCCTTTCCAACAGCTTCGGCTTCGGCGGCACCAATGCCAGCCTGTGCCTCAGCAAGTATCACGGGTAGGCGGAATGGCGGATCTTCTGAAAGGCCGGCGCGGCCTCGTGATGGGGGTTGCGAACAACCGCTCCATAGCCTGGGGAATCGCGCAGACCATGGCCGCGGAAGGGGCGGAACTGGCCTTCACCTACCAGGGCGAGGCCTTCGGCAAGCGGGTCAGGCCGCTGGCCGAGGAGCTGGGTTCAGACCTGCTGGTGGATGTGGACGTCACCGACGAAGCCTCGATGGATGCCGCCTTCGCCCTGCTGAGCAGCGAATGGGGGCAATTCGATTTCGTGGTCCATGCCATCGCCTATTCCGACAAGAACGAGCTGACGGGGCGGTTCATGGACACCACCCGCTCCAATTTCCACAACTCGCTGGACATCTCCTGCTATTCGCTGATCGACGTGGCCCGCCGCGCGGCGCCCCTGATGCGCGAGGGCGGCACCATCCTGACGCTGACCTTCGACGGCTCCACCCGGGTGATGCCCAACTACAACGTGATGGGCGTGGCCAAGGCCGCGCTCGAGGCGGCCGTGCGCTACCTGGCCAACGATCTCGGCCCCGACGGCATCCGGGTGAACGCCATCGCGCCGGGGCCGATGAAGACCCTGGCCGGCTCGGCCATCGGCAGTGCCCGCAAGACCTTCCGCCACGCCGAGGCCAACGCCCCGATGCGCGCCAATGCCACGCTGGAGACCATCGGCGGCACCGCCGCCTGGCTGGCCTCGGACTACGGGGCCTCGACCACCGGCGAGATCGTGCATGTGGACGGGGGCTATCACATCATGGGCATGCCGGTGCCGGAAAACCTCTGACCCGGCTGGCCCGGCCGGAGGCCCCAGGGCACGGATCGGAAACAGACTGTCGAACAACCGGCGCTACTTTTCCCGCCAATTTTCGGTAAAATGGCCCCGTTCCGCCGGGCGTCCAGAAACCACAAACCCGGCCTGTTTCGTGCAAGTGTTACCGGGTGTCGTGTCAATGGTGTTGCTGGTTCTCTCCGTATTGCTTCTGTGCGTGGCCATGGCCTTTGCCCTGCGCGGTGCCGCGCCGAACGGCTCTCCGATCATCTTCACCGGTTTCGACGGCATCGGCGTGCTTCTGGGCTTCACCGCCTTCGTGACCGCGGCCGCGGCCCATGGCACCTCCTTCGGCCTGTGGCTGCTGGCGGCGCTGGTGCTGCACGAAGCGGGGCACGTGCTGGCCTACCGGATGCTGGGACATGCGCCCACGCGCTTTCGCCTGGTTCCGCTGCTCAGCCGCCTGCCGATCTCGGACCGGCCGCTGAAAAGCGAAGGCGAGGCCTTCTTCGTGGCGCTGATGGGGGCGGGGTTCAGCCTGGCCCCGATGGCGCTGGCCTTCGTGCTGTCCTCGATGCTGGCCGCAACCGAGCCCGCGCTGGCCACCCAGCTGCAGACCTTCGCGGTGACGATCGGGGCGCTCAACTTCGTCAACCTGCTGCCGTTCCCGCTGCTTGACGGCGGGCGCTGCGCCCGTATCGCCGCGCGCAACTTCTGGCCGGCGCTCGCCCCGGCGATGACCGCCTTCATGGCCGCCGCCTTCCTGGCCGCCGCATGGCGCACCCAGTCGCCGGTGCTGCTGATGCTGGCCGGGCTGGGGCTTTACGGGCTTCTGCCCCGGCGCAAGACGGAGCGCCCGGAAGGGCTTGCCCCGATGGGCCCCTCCGGCGCACTGACGGCGCTGGCGGCCTATGTGTTCACGCTGGCAGCGCATTTTTCGGCCGGCTGGCTGTTGCTGGAGTACTATCTCCAGAAATGAGTCCGGCCGGGGGACGTCCGCATCGGGGAGGGATGCGGGCGCGTGGCGGGGCGGCAGGCAAGGGGCTGCCTGCCCCCTGCACCCCGGGACATTTTCGCGAAAAAGAAGCAGCCATCGGCCCGGCGCGGCCTCTTCACACGGCGCCGGCGGCGTGCCAGTGTCGCGGCGGGAGGGCATGGCATGACGATCAGGGTCTGTGTATTCGACGCCTACGGTACGCTCTTCGACGTGGCCGCCGCCGCGCGCGAGGCCGCGCAGGAGCCGGGGCGCGAGACCTTTGCGCAGCATTGGCTGCAGATTGCCGCGAACTGGCGGCACAAGCAGTTGCAATACACCTGGATCAGGGCATTGGCCGGGGCACACGCGGATTTCTGGCAGGTCACGCAGGACGGGCTTGACTGGGCGCTGGAGGCCGCGGGGCTGGCGGACGACCGGGAGCTGCGTGAGAGGCTGTTGGCGCTCTACTGGGAGCTTTCGGCCTATCCGGAAGTGCCGGCCATGCTGGCGGCGCTGAAGGCGGGCGGATTTTCCACTGCGATCCTGTCCAATGGCTCGCCGGACATGCTTGCGGGCGCGGTGCGCTCGGCCGGGGTGGGCGATGTGCTGGACGACGTGCTCTCGGTGCAGCAGGTGGGCGTGTTCAAGCCGCACCGTTCGGTCTATGCCATGGTGAGCGAGCGCTTTTCCTGCACGCCGCAGGAGGTGCTGTTCGTTTCGTCCAACTGCTGGGATGCGATGGCCGGGGCGGGCTTCGGCTTCGTTTCGGTCTGGGTGAACCGGGGCGCAGAACCGATGGACCGCCTGCCGTGGAAGCCCCGCGCGGTGCTTGACGATCTCACCGGAATCCCGGAACTGGCGGTGAAATTCTGATGCGGTTTTTCACCACCTTCGACGGGCTGCGGCTGGCCTTCCGCGACGAGGGCGAGGGGCTGGCGGTGCTCTGCCTGCCGGGCCTGACCCGCGATTCGC
>JALSGY010000450.1 GCA_026982515.1 Paracoccaceae bacterium | reverse complement strand
GGGGGGTGAGCATGTGGCCGCCGGTTTCCGTCTGCCACCAGGTGTCGACGATCGGCACCTTGCCCTTGCCGACCACGCGGTTGTACCACTCCCAGGCTTCGGGGTTGATCGGTTCGCCCACGGTGCCCAGCACCTTGAGGCTGGAGAGGTCGTGCTTCTCCACCGGCTCGTCGCCGTGGGCCATCAGCGCCCGGATCGCGGTGGGGGCGGTGTAGAACTGGTTCACCTTGTGCTTCTCGCACACCGCCCAGAAGCGCCCGACATCGGGCCAGGTGGGCACGCCCTCGAACATCAGCGTGGTGGCGCCGTTGGCCAGCGGACCGTAGACGATGTAGCTGTGGCCCGTCACCCAGCCCACATCCGCGGTGCACCAGAAGATGTCGCCGTCATGGTAGTCGAAGGTGTACTGGTGCGTCATCGAGGCATAGACGAGGTAACCGCCCGAGGAATGCACCACTCCCTTGGGCTTGCCGGTGGAGCCCGAGGTGTAGAGGATGAACAGCGGATCCTCGGCGTTCATCGGCTCGGGCGGGCAGTCGGCCGAGGCCTCGGCCATCAGTGTAGCGTAGACGAAATCGCGCCCCTCCTGCATGTTGACGTCGGCGCCGGTGCGCTCGACCACCAGCACCTTCACGTCGCCACAGATGGAGAGAGCCTTGTCCACGTTTGCCTTGAGCGGCGTGTTGCGTCCGCCGCGCGGGGCCTCGTCGGCGGTGACGACCAGTGCGGCATCGCAGCCCTCGATACGGGCGGCCAGGGCCTCGGGCGAGAATCCCGCGAAGACCACCGAATGGATCGCCCCGATCCGCGCACAGGCCAGCATCGCATAGGCGGCTTCGGGAATCATCGGCATGTAGAGCACGATGCGGTCGCCCTTGCCGATCCCGAGGGACTTGTAGACATTGGCCAGCTTGTTCACCTGTTCCGACAGCTCGGCATAGGAGATGTGGCGGGCGATCCCGGGATCGTCGCTTTCCCAGATGATGGCGGTCTGTTCGGCGCGGGTGGCGAGGTGGCGGTCGATGCAGTTGGCGGCGACGTTCAGCACCCCGTCCTCGAACCAGCGGATCGAGACATCCGGGTATGCGAAGGTGGTGTTCTTGACCCTGGTGTAGGGCTTGATCCAGTCGAGGCGCCTGCCTTCACGGCCCCAGAACCCCTCCGGGTCCGAGACCGATTCCGCATACATCGCATCGTATTTCGCCCGGTCGGCGTGAGCCCGGGCCACGAATTCGGGGCTGGGGGGATAGATCTTGTCAGTCATGATCCGACTCTTCCTGGTGGTTCAATCAGTGCGCTCGGGGCTGGCGCGTGTACGGCGCAGGCGCCCTCAGATGGCGAGATATTCCGCGCGCAGCTGCTTGTTTTCCAGCACTTCCTGCGCGGTTCCGTCGAAGGCGACCTGACCGGTGTCGAGGATCACCGAGCGGTCGGCGAGATCGAGCGCGCGCAGCGCGTTCTGCTCGACGATCACCGTGGTGATGCCCTGGCTCTTGATCAGGTTCAGGGTCTTCTCGATTTCATCCACGATCACCG
>JALSGY010000449.1 GCA_026982515.1 Paracoccaceae bacterium | reverse complement strand
CGCCAGGGTGACGCTGGTTACCCGTTCGCGGCTGCTTCCGCAGGCCGAGCCCGAGGTTTCCCGGGCCCTGAAGGAGGCGCTCGAGGCCGAGGGGATCACGGTTCTCGACGGGCTATCCTACCGCCATGTTCGCGGGGATGAAGGTTCGGTCACGTTGGCGGTGGAACGTGGCGGCAAGAGCGTCGGGATCACGGCCGGGCGGTTGGTGCTGACGGCTGGCCGGGTTGCCAATACCGAAGGGATGGGGCTGGAAGAGGCGGGTGTGGAGATGGACGCGCGCGGCTCCATCCGCGTGGGCGACGACATGCAGACCACCGCGCCGGGCATCTACGCCGCCGGCGACGTCACCGACCGCGACCGTTTCGTCTACATGGCGGCCTACGGGGCGCGGCTGGCAGCCACCAACGCGGTGCTTGGCGGGCAGGAGCGCTATGACAATTCCACCATGCCCTGGGTGGTGTTCACCGATCCGCAGGTGGCCGGCGTCGGGCTGAGCGAGGCGGCGGCGCGCGCCAGCGGCCTTGAGGTGAAAACCTCGGTGCTGACGCTTGACAACGTGCCCCGGGCCCTGGCGGCACGCGACACCCGCGGGCTGATCAAGCTGGTGGCCGAGGCCGGCAGCGGCCGACTGCTGGGCGGGCAGATCATCGCCCCCGAGGGTGCCGACAGCATCCAGACCCTGGCCATGGCGCTCAGGGCAGGAATGACGGCGAGAGAGCTGGGTGAGACCATCTTCCCCTATCTCACCACGGTAGAGGGTCTGAAACTCGCGGCCCAGACTTTCGACATGGACGTGGCGAAGCTGTCCTGCTGCGCGGGATAGCGGGGCCGGGGAGGGGCAGGCGGCATGGAACCGGCACTGGTATTTGCCTTCACGGCGGGCGCGGTGGCTACTGTCAATCCCTGTGGTTTCGCCCTTTTGCCGGCCTGGTTTGCCCGCCAGCTGGCCGCCCGCCCCGGAGAGGATGTCGCGCGGCGGGTCCTGCGCGCGGTGGCAAGCGGGCTTGCAACCACCGCGGGCTTCGTCGGGGTGTTTGCGCTGGCGGCCGTGGTGATCGGTTCGGGGGCGGCCTGGATCGGGGCCGTGCTGCCCTGGGCGGGTGTGGCGCTTGGCGGCGGGCTGATCGCAGCGGGGGCCTTGTGGCTGTTCGATCTGCGGCTGCCGGGCCTGCCGGCGGTGAACGGCTGTCGCCGCGTCTGCGGCCGATACGGCGCCTTCGGCTTCGGCCTGTCCTACGGTTTCATCTCGCTGTCGTGCTCGCTGCCGGTCTTCGTGGCCGCGGCGGGCGCGGCCTTCGCGGCGCGGCCCACCCTCCTGGCGGCCAATGTGCTGGCCTACGTGGCGGGCGCGGCCAGCGTCTGGCTGGTGATCGCGCTGCTCGCCGCTGTTTCGGGCGCGGCCGCCCTTGCGGGGTTGGGCCGGCGCGCGCGGGGACTGCGCCGGTTTTCCGGGGCGCTTGTCGCGCTGGCGGGGATATACGTGTTTCTCTTCTGGGGGCAGCTGCTGTTTGCAGATGCGCCGTGGATGCGCGAAATCCTCGACAGGGGCGGGGCCATCTCGGCCGGGCTGGCGCGCTTCCTCTCCGACGGCGTGAGCCCGGCAGGGCTGCTTCTGGCACTTGCCGGCGTGCTGCTTCTGGCCTGGTGGCTGCGGCTGTTGCGGCCGGCCCCGCCGGCCCGGCGTTCAGACACCCACGAAACGTGAAAGAAGTTCGGTGGTATTGCGTGCTCCGGTCTTTTTCAGCAGGCGCGAGCGGATGTCCTCGATGGTGCGATGCGACAGCCCCAGTTCGAGGGCGATCTCCTTGCTGGTGCGCCCCCGGTGAAGCCCCGACACCACCTGGCGTTCGCGCGCGCTGAGAATCTGCGAGGGCGGCGGGGCGGACATCTCGGCAAAGCTGAGAATGACCGAGGCCAGGGGTTCGTGCGGGGTCAGGGTCGAGGCCCGCACCCGGCACCAGAAGGCCGAACCGTCACGCCGGGCCATCAGGCGCTCGTCGGAATAGGGCCTGCCGATGCTGAGCGCGGGGATCCCGACATCGCGGATCTGCTCGAATTCGCGCCGCGAGGGATAGAGAATCTCGAAGGAGCGCCCGGCAAGCTCCTCGGGATGGTAGCCGAACATGGCCGCGAAGGTGAGGTTGCAGGTGCGGATGACCCGATGCTCGGAATGCACGATGCCGATCGGCGCATGAAGGAAGATCCTGGCAATTTCCGCGCTGTCTGCCGCCACCCGAACCTCCGTGATTCCACGGTATTGAGCCAACCGTGCGGAGGGAAGGATAATCGGAGGCGAAAATGAACGCCACCTTCACGAGGTGGCAAGAAGGGGCGCGGACAGATGGAGACGGTGCGCGAAAGGTTGCTCGATGCCGTCGAGGCCCGGCGCGAAGAGCTGATCGCCCTGACGCAGGACCTGGTGCGCGTGCCCACCCGCAACCCGCCGGGCGAGAACTATCGCGAGATCTGCCAGATGCTGGGCGCGCGGCTGCACAAGAGCGGCTTTGCGGTGGAATATCACCGCGCCGAGGGGGCGCCTGGCGATTGCGATGCCTTCCCGCGCTGGAACGTGCTGGCCCGGCACGAGGGGCGCGGGCCCGGCGAGTGCGTGCATTTCAACAGCCATGTCGATGTGGTCGAGGAGGGCCGGGGCTGGAGCCGCGACCCGTTCGCGGCCGCGCTGGAGGGCGGGCGCATCTACGGGCGCGGCACCTGCGACATGAAGGGCGGCCTGGCGGCCTCGGTGATCGCGGTGGAGGCCTTCCTCGAGGTCTGCCCCGATTACACCGGGGCGATCGAGATTTCCGGCACCGCAGACGAGGAATCGGGCGGCTTCGGCGGCGTGGCCTGGCTGGCCGAGAGGGGGTATTTCTCGCCCTCCCGGGTGCAGCATGTGATCATCCCCGAGCCGCTGCACAAGGACAGGATCTGCCTGGGCCACCGGGGCGTGTGGTGGGCCGAGGTGGAAACCCGCGGCCGCATCGCCCACGGATCCATGCCGTTTCTGGGCGATTGCGCGGTGCGCCACATGGGCGCGGTGCTTGCCGAGCTGGAACAGACACTGTTCCCCGCCCTCGAGAAGCGGTACACCGAAATGCCGGTGATCCCGGAGGGCGCGCGCCGGCCGTCGCTGAACATCAACTCCTTCCATGGCGGGCAGGACGAGAACGAGGGCGATGCCACGGGGCTGCCCTCGGCCTGCGTGCCCGACAGCTGCCGGATGGTCATCGACCGGCGGATCCTCTGGGAGGAGGACATGGATGAGGTGCAGCGCGAATTCACCGAAGCGCTGGAGCGCGTCCGCGCCCGGCGCGAGAACTTCGCCTACGACATCCGCGAGCTGTTTCGCGTCTACCCCTCGATGACGGCGCGCGATGCCCCGGTGGTGACCACGGTGTCGAAGGCGGTGGCCGAGGTTCTGGGGCGGCCTGCCGGTTATGTCGTCTCTCCCGGCACCTACGATCAGAAGCATATCGACCGGATCGGCCGGCTGAAGAACTGCATCGCCTACGGCCCCGGCATTCTGGAGCTGGCGCATCAGCCGGACGAATATGTCGAGGTGCAGGACATGGTGGATTCGGCCAAGGTGATGGCGCTGGCGTTGAAGGATCTGTTGCCAAGCGGGTGACGAAAGTGTCCACTCGCATCAAGGGAAGAGAAAAGGAAAAGGGAGGAAGAGAGATGAGACGAGTCCGGCAAAAGATGATATCCGCCGCGGCGGCGCTGCTTCTGGCGGCCGGGGCGGCCCAGGCCCAGCGCACCGACATCACCGTGGGCATGCAGCTGGAGCCCCCGCACCTTGATCCCACCTCCGCCGCCGCCGGCGCCATCGATCAGGTGACCTATGCCAACATCTTCGAGGGGCTGACGCGCTTTGCCTCGGACGGCTCCATCGTGCCGGGACTGGCGGAAAGCTGGGAGATCTCCGGCGACGGGCTCGTCTACACCTTCCGCCTGCGCGAGGGCGTGAAGTTTCACGACGGCACGACGATGGATGCCGAAGATGTGAAGTTCTCGCTTGACCGGGCCCGGGGCGAGGATTCGCAGAATGCGCAAAAGGCGCTGTTTTCAGCGATTGCCGAGGTCAACGTGATCGATCCGCTGACGGTCGAGATCCGGCTTTCGCAGCCCAACGGCAACCTGCTGTTCAACCTCGCCTGGGGCGATGCGGTGATCGTGGCGCCCGAAAGCATCGCCGACATCAAGACCAACCCGGTGGGCACCGGGCCGTTCAGGTTTTCCAACTGGGTGCAGGGCGACCGGATCGAGATCGTGAAGAACCCCGATTACTGGGGCACGCCGGCGAAGCTCGACCGCGCGACGTTCAAGTTCATCTCCGACCCCACCGCCGCCTTCGCTGCGGTGATGGCCGAGGACGTGGACGTGTTCACCGGCTTCCCGGCACCGGAAAACCTCGGGCAGTTCGAGGCGGATGCGCGCTTTCAGGTGCTGGTGGGTTCCACCGAGGGCGAAACCATCCTGTCCACCAACAACAAGATGCCACCGCTCGATGACGTGCGGGTGCGCAAGGCCATCGCCCATGCCATCGACCGCCAGGCGATCATCGACGGCGCCATGTTCGGCTACGGCACGCCGATCGGCACCCATTTCGCACCGCACAATCCGGCCTATGTGGATCTGACCAGCCTGTCGCAATACGATCCGGAGCTTTCCAGGAAGCTGCTGGCCGAAGCGGGCTACCCGGACGGCTTCACCACCACGCTGAAGCTGCCGCCGCCGTCCTATGCGCGCCGCGGCGGCGAGATCATCGCGGCCCAGCTGGCGGCGGTGGGGATCAAGGTGGAAATTTCCAACCTGGAATGGGCGCAATGGCTGGAGCAGGTGTTCCGGGGCAAGGACTACGGGCTGACCATCGTGAGCCACACCGAGCCCTTCGACATCGGTATCTACGCCCGGCCCGATTACTACTTCCAGTATGACAACCCCGCCTTCCAGGGGCTGATGGAAGAGCTCAACGCCACCACCGAGCCCACGAAACGGGCCGCCATCCTGGGGGCCGCTCAGGCGATCATCGCCAGGGATTACGTCAACGGTTACCTGTTCCAGCTTGCGGCGCTGACGGTGGCGAACGCCAAGGTGGTGGGCCTGTGGGCCAACGCCCCCACCCAGGCGACCGACCTGACGGCGGTATACTGGGAAGACTAGGCGGTGCCGGGCGGGAGCGGTGTTCGGCCTGACCCGACCGGAGGGCATGCGCCCGACCGGGTGGGCGCAGCATGCGCCCGCCGTCGCGCTGGAAGCGCGCCTTCGGCACGACGGGCGGGCGGGCGCATGCCCGGGCCGCTGGGTGCCCCGGGCGGTCGGCTGAGCGACCGGCGCGCGCGTCCGTTCTGCCCGGTGACCCCCTGACATGCTGCGCTACACGCTGAAAAGACTGCTGTCGCTGGCCATCAGTCTGGCCGTGGCCAGCGTGGTGATCTTCGTCGCGATCGAGGTGGTGCCGGGGGATCCGGCCAGCTACATGCTGGGGATCAACGCCCGCCCCGATACGGTAGCCGCCCTGCGCGAGGAACTGGGCCTGAACATGAGCCCGCCCGAGCGCTACATCGCCTGGGTCGGCGGGCTCTTGCAGGGCGATTTCGGCACCTCCTACACCTATCGCACGCCAGTGGCCGAGATGATCTCGGAGCGGCTGTGGGTCTCCCTGCCGCTGGCGCTTTTCGCGTTGGCGCTCTCGACGCTGGTCGCCTTTCCCGCCGGCATCATCGCCGCCACGCGGCGGGGCTCGAAGTGGGATCTGGGGATCATGGGCGTAACCCAGCTGGGCATCGCGGTGCCCAATTTCTGGTTCGCCATGCTGATGGTGCTGGTCTTTGCCATCAACCTGCGCTGGTTCTCCGCCGGCGGTTTTCCAGGTTGGGACGAAGGGCTGTTTGCCGGGCTCAAGGCGCTCTTGCTGCCCGCCGTTTCGCTGGCGCTGCCGCAGGCCTCGATCCTTGCCCGCGTCATGCGTTCGGCGCTGCTGGATACGCTGGACGAGGATTTCATCCGCACTGCCCGTGCCAAGGGGCTGACCCGCCGGCAGGTGCTGCGCCGCCATGCCCTGCGCAATGCGCTGATCCCGGTGCTGACCATCATCGGATTGCAGTTTTCCTTTCTGCTGGCCGGGGCCATCATCATCGAAAACGTGTTCTTCCTGCCCGGGCTCGGCCGGCTGGTGTTCCAGAGCATCTCGGCGCGCGACCTGATCGTGGTGGAAAGCGTCGTGATGCTGCTGGTCTTTGCAGTGGTGGTGGTGAATTTCGCGGTCGATCTGGCCTATGCCGCCATTGATCCGCGGTTGAGGAAACGGCGATGAAGGGGCGCATTTCACGCAGCCTGTGGCTGGGGGCGGCGCTGACGCTGGCTTTCGTTGGCGCGGCGCTGCTTTCTTTCGTCTGGACGCCGCATGATTTCGCCGCGATGGACATTCCGAACAAGCTGCAGCCCCCCTCGGCCGTGCACTGGTTCGGCACCGATCATTTCGGGCGAGACATCTTTTCGATGGTCATGGTCGGGGCGCGCACCTCGATTGCCGTTGCCCTTGTCGCGGTGGGCATCGGCATGGCGCTGGGGGTGCCGCTGGGGCTGGCGGCGGCGGCGCGCTCGGGCGGGCTGCTGGACGAGGTGATCATGCGCGCCAATGATCTTGTCTTCGCCTTCCCGGCGCTCCTGATCGCGATCCTGATCACCGCTGTCTTCGGGGCCAGCGCCGTCAATGCGATCATCGCCATCGGCATTTTCAACATTCCCGTCTTTGCCCGCCTCACCCGTGGCGGTGCGCTGAGCTTGTGGAAGCGTGAGTACATCCTTGCCGCGCGGGTATCGGGAAAGGGGGCGGCGCGCATCAGCTTCGAGCACATCCTGCCCAACATCGCCAATTTGCTGATCGTGCAGGGCACCATCCAGTTTTCCCTCGGGATACTGGCCGAGGCGGGACTGTCCTACGTGGGCCTTGGCGCCCAGCCGCCCACCCCCAGCTGGGGGCGGATGCTGGCCGATGCCCAGACGCTGATCGGCCTGGCGCCGCATATCGCCATCTTTCCGGGGCTGGCGATCGTGTTCACGGTGCTGGGGCTGAACCTGATGGGCGACGGGCTGCGCGACCTGCTGGACCCGCGGCTGCGGAGGGCGCGCACATGAGCCTGCTCGCAATCGAGAACCTGTCGCTGGCGATCCACGGCGCGCCGATCCTGCGCGATGTGTCTTTCACGGTGGACGAGGGGCAGATCGTCGGCGTGATCGGCGAAAGCGGATCGGGCAAGTCGATGACGGCGCTTTCGGTGATGGGGCTGCTGCCCGCAGGCGCGCAGGCCCGCGGCAAGGTGATCTTCGAGGGGCGCGACCTGCTGGCGGCCAGCGAAGCCGAGCTTTGCGCGCTGCGGGGCGCCGGCATCGGCATGGTGTTTCAGGAACCGATGACGGCGCTCAACCCGGTGCAGACCATCGGCGCGCAGGTGGCCGAAACGGTGCTGATCCACGGCGCCGGCAGCCGGGCCGAGGCGATGGCACGCGCCCGCGAGGTGCTGAACCGCGTCGGCCTGCCGGCCGAGCGCTTCCCGCTGAGCCGCTACCCGCACGAGCTGTCGGGCGGCCAGCGCCAGCGGGTGGTGATCGCGATGGCCATCGCGCTGCGCCCGCGCCTGCTGATCGCGGACGAGCCCACCACCGCGCTGGACGTGACCACGCAGGCGCAGATTTTGCGGCTGCTCAAGCGGCTGGTGGCCGAGGACGGCATGGGGCTTCTCTTGATCACCCACGATCTTGGCGTGGTGGCCGACATGGCCGACGAAATGGTGATAATGAAGGCGGGCGAGGTGGTCGAGCGCGGGGCCGGGCAGGGGTTTTTCGCGCGGATGCAGCACCCCTATACGCGGGCGCTGTTCGAGGCCTCCTCCCACGTGCCCGAGCGCACCGCGCAGGTCGAGGAACGGCCCCTGCTGGAGGTCAGGAACGTCAGCCGCGACTATGCGCTGGCGCGCACCGCGCTTTTCGCCCCGGCGCGGCGGTTTCGGGCGGTGGACGGGGTGAGCTTTGAAATCCGGCGCGGCGAAAGCCTGGGGCTGGTGGGGGAATCGGGCTGCGGGAAATCGACGCTGACCCGCGCCATCCTGGGGCTGGAAGAGGTGCAGGAGGGCGAGATCCTGATCGACGGGCAGCCGGTGTTTTCGGGCCACAGGGTGAACCTTGCGGTGCGGCGCAAGATGCAGGTGGTGTTTCAGGACCCTTACGGCAGTTTCAACCCGCGCTGGAAGGTGGCGCGTCTTGTGGCCGAGCCGTTCCATCTGCTGGGCGCCCGCCCGCCCGACTGGCGCGAGCGGGTGGGGGCGGCGCTGGAAAGCGTCGGGCTGGAGGCCGCGGACATGGAGAAATACATTCACGAGTTTTCCGGCGGCCAGCGCCAGCGCATCGCCATTGCGCGCGCCCTGATCCTGCGGCCCGAACTGATCATCCTTGATGAGGCGGTTTCGGCGCTGGATGTCTCGATCCGGGCGCAGATACTGGACCTGCTGGCGGACCTGTCGGAACGTTTCGGCCTGACCTATCTGTTCATCAGCCATGATCTGAGCGTGGTGCGCGCGATCACCGACCGGGTGCTGGTGATGCGCGCGGGCCGGATCGTGGAGGAAGGCCCGACCGATGAGGTGTTCGCCAAACCGCAGCACGCCTACACGAAAACCCTGATCGAAGCGGCACCGGAACTGCCGCAGGTGGCGGCGCAATGAGCGCTGTCAAAGATAACGCCCGGATCGCACAGCGAACCGGGCAGCGCCCGACCCGCCCCACAGGGCGGGCGATACACGCCCGCCTTCGGGGCGGGTACTGCCCTCTGTGGTCCATGCAATTCTGCCCGGGGCGCTTGCGGCCCGGGCTGCGCCTGCCTGCCCCCCGGCAGGCGCATTCGCGCCCGCCCAGGCAGGCGCTGCCCTCTGTGGGGACGTGAATGGATAGCGACATGACTCTGAAAGACGACCTCTGGTTCAACCCTTCGCAATGTTTCATCAATGGGTGCTGGCAAGACCCGCTGTCGGGCGAAACCCTGCCACTGGAAGACCCTTCAAGCGGAGAAACCATCGCCGAAATCGCCCGCGGCCGGCAGGCCGATGTGGATGCAGCCGTGAGTGCCGCCCGCGCCGCGATGGATGGCGAGTGGGGCCGGACCACGGCGGCCGAGCGGGGCCGGGCGCTGGCGCGGCTGGGCACGCTGGTTTCGGAAAATGTCGAAACGCTCGCCCGGCTGGAAGCAACCGATGTCGGCAAGCCGCTGAAACAGGCCCGCGCCGATGCGCAGGCTCTGGCCCGCTACATGGAGTTCTACGCCGGCGCCGCCGACAAGCTGACGGGCGAAACCATCCCCTATCTCGACGGCTACACCGTCTATACCCTGCGCGAGCCGCACGGGGTGACGGCCCATATCGTGCCCTGGAACTACCCGATGCAGATCATCGGGCGCTCGGTGGGCGCGGCGCTGGCCGCCGGCAATGCCTGCGTGCTGAAACCGGCCGAAGAGGCCTGCCTGACGGCGCTCGCCTTCGCCGATCTGGCGCATCGGGCGGGGCTGCCCGCAGGTGCGCTCAACGTGGTGCCGGGGCTGGGCGAAGAGGCCGGGGCGGCGCTGGCGGCGCATCCGGGTGTCGAGCATATCTCTTTTACCGGTTCGGTGGCGGTGGGGGCCCTGATCCAGGCGGCGGCGGCGAAGAACATCGTGCCGGTAACGCTGGAGCTGGGGGGCAAGTCCCCACAGCTGGTGTTCGACGATGCCGATATCGATGCGGCCCTGCCGTTTCTGGTGAACGCAGGGGTGCAGAATGCCGGGCAGACCTGTTCGGCAAGTTCGCGCATCCTCGTGCAGCGGGGCGTTTACGATCAGGTGCTCGAACGCATGGCCGCGCGATACCGCGAGTTGCGGGTCGGCCCGGCGCTGGCGGATCTCGACGTGGGGCCGCTGATCTCGGCCCGGCAGAAGGAGATCGTCGAGGGGTTTCTGGCCCAGGGCGGCGATCTGGAGCGCGCGGCCGAGGCGCAGGTGGTGGCCGAGGCACCCGCTGGCGGGCATTACGTGGCGCCGGTGCTGTTTGCCCGGGTCGCGCCGGGCCATGTGCTGGCCCGTGACGAGATCTTCGGCCCGGTTCAGGTGGTAATGCCCTTCGATGACGAGGAGGAGGCGCTGGCGATCGCCAACGGCACCGATTACGGGCTGGTGGCCTCGGTCTGGTCGCGCGATGGTGCGCGGCAGATGCGGCTGGCCAGACGGCTGCGTGCCGGCCAGGTGTTCCTCAACAACTACGGCGCTGGAGGCGGGGTGGAGCTGCCCTTCGGCGGGATCGGAAAATCCGGCCACGGGCGTGAGAAGGGTTTCGAGGCGCTCTACGGTTTTACCCGGCTGAAGACGGTGGCGGCATTGCACGGTTGAACGGCCCGCAGAGGGTGCGCTTGCGAAGGGAAGGCCCCGGGATAGAGGTGAGGGGCCGGAAATGCGCCATTACGTCGCACAAGCGATTTTGAATGTGATCACATGATCGAAGTCAAGGCCGCGGACGGGGCGGTGCGTATGAATCGTGCCGAAACGAAGCCTGCATGAAACCATACGGTTTTCCGCGCCAATGACACTGAAAGAGCTTTTCAGGAACAGATCGGACCTGCGGTTGGTGAACCGCGGGCTTGCCGCTGCGCTTGTCATGTTCGTGGCCGCGGTGTTCGTGGTGATGCAATCCCTTCAGTTGCAGGCAGGAGCTCCGCACGAAAGAATACCGGGGAACACTTCCGCCAGTGTCCTTCAGCCGACGCACCCGGGCATGTTCGTCGCTGATGATGGCGAGAATCCCGATAGTTGCATCTTGTGCCAGATATGCTCTCTACAGGAGAATCCGT
>JALSGY010000448.1 GCA_026982515.1 Paracoccaceae bacterium | reverse complement strand
GCAACCTCCCCGTCGTCGTCCGCGCCAGCTTGCCAGGCGCCGGCGTAGGCGGCAAGCAGGCAATCCTTTGGCGGGGTGGCGCCGGGGCTCAGCAGGCTCTCGATCCGCGCCGCATCGGGCGGGGGGCGGCCCGGGCCTTCGGCCACCACGCCCAGTGCGAACAGGAGATCGCCCTGATCAGGCATCCGCGCCAGCCCCTCGGCCAGCAGCGCCATGGCCTCTTCGGGGGCGCCGGCCTGAAGCAGCCGCTCGCCCCCGGACAGGTAGCCTTCCACCGGATCGCCGGCCGCCGCCCCGGCCGCCGCCCTCAGCCGGGCCTCTTCCACCACCAGTCCGGCGGCGCGGGCCTTTTCGACCAGCTCGAAGAGCAACCCCGCATCCGGCACTGCCTCGTTCAGGGCGGCGGCGATTTCCTGGCGCAGCAGGTCGTTTCGGCGCTCCAGCGCGGCCAGGCGGCGTGGCCAGAGCGGGATCACTACCGGGTGGCGCTGGCCGCCGGCATAGGTCAGATCGAAGGCCAGGGCCAGCCCGTCCAGCCCGTTCGGGCCGATCACGGCCGTGAACACGCTGTGGTCGGGCTCGGTGCGGCGTTGAAGCGGGATTTCTGCGCTCTCGCCGCCGGCGCGATAGCGGATCAGCCGGGGGTTCGCGATCACGGCCGCCGCGTTGGCCCCGGTGAAGGCGCTGTTCTGCCAGAAGGATTCAGGGCATCCGTTGGTGGCAACGGCCATCGGCAGTGAGCAGCGTTCGAAATAGTAACTGGCCTGTTCGAGGTGCACCGACAGCTCCAGCCGCTCGCCCAGCAGGCGCGGGGTGAAGAACAGCAGCCCGCTCATGGCACCCGAGACGATGTTGTTATCGTAATCCTCCTGACTGCGCCGGTCGGCAATGGCGAAGGGGAAGGAGAAGCTGCCGTCATCCGGGCGCACCTGCGGCATGTTGAAGGTATCGCTGGCCGGCACGAACCATTGCGACACCAGCGCCAGCCCGGCGCGCAGCAATTCCGGCTCGGGCCAGGCGGAAAGACGCGCCTCGTCGAGGATGGCCTGCGCCCGCGCCGTGGGCAAAAGCCCCAGCATGCGCACGAAATTGCGGCTCTTGCGCTTTCCCCTTTGCAGCTCCAGGGCGATTACGATCCTGCGCCATGGTTGCACCATGATCGGATCGGGCGGCAGGTCCCAGGAATTTCTGGCATCGAAATAGGCAAAGGCTGCGGCCTGCTCACGCACCGCTTCTCCGGCCAGGGTGACCTCTGCCAACAGATCCCAGCTGGTGCGCCCGATGGGGCTGTAGCCGGTCCGCAGATATTCGTCGCGCACCCCGGCGGAATAGATGGCGTCAATCATCGCATCTATCCGGGCTTCGCGTTCGGCGCGCGGCAGGTCGCGGTAAAGGGCGCCGGTGCGGATGAAAGAGGAGTAGGCGCCGATCGGAGCGTCCTCGGCGAACAGGTCGAAAAGCGGGGCCGGATCGGCGGCCAGGCGCAGCAGGTAGCGCATGTCGTCGATGGTGAAGGGGCCGCGCAGCGCCAGGGCCGCGCCCGCCGTGCCCTT
>JALSGY010000447.1 GCA_026982515.1 Paracoccaceae bacterium | reverse complement strand
GGCCGCACCGGCCGCGGGGGGCGAACATGCCATCCGCATCGCCACATTCAATGCGGGCCTTTCGCGCGAGGGGCCGGGGCTGCTGCTGCGCGATATCCTTGGCGGCGCGGACGCACGGATCGTTGCGGCGCGCGATCTGATCGACAGCGTCTCGCCCGACATTTTGCTGCTGACCGGCTTCGACTATGATTACGGCCTCGTCGCCTTGGACGCGTTTGCCTCCATGCTGCGTGAGGGAGGGGCGGATTACCCTTACCTCTTCGCCCTGAGGCCCAATACCGGCATGGCTACCGGGCTTGACATGGACGGCGACGGCCGGCGCGGCACGCCGCGTGATGCCCAGGGCTATGGCGCCTTTGCCGGGCAGAAGGGCATGGCCCTGCTCTCGCGCCTGCCGATCGGAGTGCATCGCGCGCGCGATTTCTCGGCTTTCCTGTGGAAGGATCTGCCCGGCGCGCGCCTGCCCGCAACCATGCCCGAGATGGCGCGCGCGGTGCAGCGGCTGTCTTCGGTGGCCCATTGGGATGTTCCAGTGCAGCTGCCCGGTGGCGCAGAGCTGCGGCTGCTGGCCTGGCAGGCCACCCCGCCCGTCTTCGACGGCCCGGAGGACCGCAACGGCCTGCGCAACCGCGATGAAAACCGTTTCTGGGCGCTCTACCTCGACGGGGCCCTTCCCTTTGCCCCGCCCGATGGGCCGCTGGTCCTGCTGGGCAGTGCCAACCTCGACCCGCTCGATGGTGAGGGCTACCGCAGCGCCATTGCCGGATTGCTCGATCATCCCCGGCTTCAGGATCCGGCGCCGCGCGGGCCCGGCGGGCCGGTGGGTCAGGGGGCTGTGAACCTTGCCCAGCGCGGCGATCCGTTGCTCGATACAGCCGACTGGAACGATGAGACGGGTCCGGGCAACTTGCGGGTGGATTATGTGCTGCCCTCGCGTGACCTGGAGGTGCTGGCGGCCGGTGTGGCCTGGTCAGATGCCTCGGGCCCCGGGGGCGCGCGGCTGCTGCGCCACGGGCTGGTCTGGACGGATGTTCGCTGGTAGCCCGGCCAGCATCACCTCGGCCATCTCGGTCGGTTCGAAGCCGGGAAGCAGGCGGGCCAGTTTCGCCCCGCTCAACCGGTGTGGCGTGCTCCACAGGTATCGCATCTCCAGCATTTCGCGGGCCACCTCCCAGAAGGGGGCGGCAAGGTGCATGGCCCACCAGGGAAAGCCCGTCACCGTGATCTGGCGGCCCAGCGCCTGCGAGAGCACTTCCGCAAGTTCATTGGCGGTGAAGGCATGGCCGGGGAAGGGCACGTCTTCGAACGTGGCCAGCTGCTGGCGAATTGCCGCCAGTCGAACGGCCGCCTCGGTCCAGTCGGGCAGGTAGCAGTAGGTTTGCATCGTGTCCGGGCTTGCGGGATAGATGAGCCGGCCGCGGCGAATGTTGCGCATCAGGAACAGGCCCATCACGTCATCCTTGCGCTCGGGGTCGATGAAATTTCCGGCCCGCAGGATGATCGTGCGCACGCCGCTGGCGCGATAGGCGGCTTCCATTTCCTTGCGGATCTGC
>JALSGY010000446.1 GCA_026982515.1 Paracoccaceae bacterium | reverse complement strand
TCACGTGAAATAGGGAGGCGCCAAACGAAGAACTCCAAGGAGAACCCGGATGGAGATTCGCGAGGCCCTCACCTTCGATGACGTGCTGCTGGTTCCGGCGGCCTCCTCGGTTCTGCCCTCGACGGCGGACACCTCCACCCATGTCACCCGTTCGATCCGGATGAACATCCCGCTCTTGAGCTCGGCCATGGACACGGTGACGGAAAGCCGCATGGCCATCGCCATGGCCCAGGCCGGCGGGCTGGGGGTTATCCACCGCAACCTCTCCATCGAGGAACAGGCCCGCGAGGTGCGCCGCGTCAAGCGGTTCGTCTCGGGCATCGTCTACAACCCGATCACGCTGAAGCCCGACCAGACACTGGCCGATGCCAAGAAGCTGCAGGAGCGCTACCGCGTCACCGGCTTTCCGGTGGTGGATGACGCGGGCCGGGTGCTGGGCATCGTCACCAACCGCGACATGCGCTTCGCCACCGACGACGACACGCCCGTGCGGGTGATGATGACCAGCGACGACCTGGCCATGCTGACCGAACCGGCAGATCTGGACGAGGCCCGCAGCCTGATGAAGGCGCGCCGCATCGAGAAGCTGCTGGTCACCGACGGCAAGGGCAAGCTGACGGGGCTGCTGACGCTGAAGGACACCGAGCAGGCGGTGCTCAACCCGCATGCCTGCAAGGACGAACTGGGCCGGCTGCGGGTGGCGGCGGCCACCACCGTGGGGGATGCGGGCTTCGAACGCTCCGAGGCGCTGGTGGACGCGGGCGTGGACATCATCGTCATCGACACCGCCCATGGCCACTCGGAGGGCGTGGCGAAGGCGGTTGAGCGGGCCAAGAAGATTTCCAACCAGGTGCAGGTGATCGCCGGAAACGTCGCCACCGCCGAGGCCACCCGCGCCCTGATCGGGGCCGGGGCCGATGCGGTGAAGGTGGGGATCGGGCCGGGCTCGATCTGTACCACCCGGATGGTGGCCGGCGTCGGCGTGCCGCAGCTCACCGCGATCATGGACTGCGCGGCCGCGGCCGGCGACACTCCCGTCATCGCCGACGGCGGCATCAAGTTCTCGGGCGATTTCGCCAAGGCGATCGCCGCCGGGGCGTCCTGCGCCATGGTGGGCAGCATGATCGCCGGCACCGACGAAAGCCCCGGCGAGGTGATCCTCTATCAGGGCCGCTCGTTCAAGAGCTACCGCGGCATGGGCAGCCTGGGGGCCATGGCCCGCGGCTCGGCCGACCGCTACTTCCAGAAGGATGCCGCCTCGGACAAGCTGGTGCCCGAGGGCATCGAGGGGCAGGTGCCCTACAAGGGCTCGGCCAATGCTGTGATCCACCAGCTTGTGGGGGGGCTGCGCGCCGCCATGGGCTATACCGGCAATGCCACCGTCGAGGAGATGCGCAGGAACTGCCGTTTCGTGCGCATCACCGGGGCGGGGCTGAAGGAAAGCCATGTCCATGACGTTCAGATCACCCGCGAGAGCCCGAACTACCGGATCATGTAGTGGGAACAACAAGTTGCGAGACGATATTGAAGCGATGAACAGGCAGCGCGCGCCATG
>JALSGY010000445.1 GCA_026982515.1 Paracoccaceae bacterium | reverse complement strand
CTTCACCAGTTCAATGGTGTCGTTTGCGGCCTCCGTCCCGCTGGTGGTGTACGAGAAGTACGCGACGCGGATGCGCCCGCCCTTCACGTTGGTATGGTTCAGCGAGCCCGGAGTCGCAAGCTGCGCGAGCTGGTCAGACTTGAACGTAGCCATCGCTTACGCCTCCACGCAGTCGATCTCAACCACCTTGACCTCCTCGAGCCGCGTAGCCCCGAAGACGGTCTCCCAGTAGGCATAGGGCATGAACCGCTTGTCGGGGCGAGGCTCAATCCGGCTGTTAGGCTCCTCACCAACAGCCAGAGCCAGCGCGTCTGAGGTGTAGACAAACACGCGGCGCTCGTTGGAGGCGTTCGTGGGAAGGCGCTCCACGTGGACGAAGTTGAAGCCAAGGAAGGACTCCACCTCGCCGGCCACCAGGGTGCGAACCGTGTTGTAGTCCGCGCTGGTCACGTTGGTGTCGCCCAGCAGGTCGTCGATCTGCTCAGCATGCACCACGCACCAGATCGGCCCGGACGCCTGCAGGTCAACGTCGGCCGCACGCAGCATCTTGCGGGCCTGGCGCAGCTTGGCGACCGTCAGGCCCGTGCCGCCTGACGCGATGACCTGCGAAGCCGGGAACGACACCACGGTGTTGCCCTCCTCGCCGCTGTAGGCGTCCGAGTAGAGAGCTTCGATGATGATGTCGTCCATCTTGCGGCCGATCGCGTAACCCGCGTTCTGGACGTAGGCGTTCGCCGGGTCGATCAGCATGCGGACCTTGTCGAACCCGTCGATCAGCTCGCCCCAGGCGATGTTCTTCATCGTGACCCTACGCCGCGCATGCGGGGTCTGGATCAGGGGCGAATCCTCGTAGCGGGTCGTGATCTCGACGGCCGTGGTCGCCCCAATCTGGTCGATGAAGGCGTAGCGGCCGCGCACGCGCTCCTGACGCCGGACAGTCCGGCGCAGACGGCTGCCCTTCTGCTGGGCGAGCGTGTCAACCGTCGAGCCGAACTGCTTGACGAACCAAGTCTCGATGTGGTTGGACATTGACAGGCTCCTCCGTACTGCCAAACCCTGCCATCCAACCGCTACCCGGCACCTGCCGGACGGCGACTACCCCAGACGGACCCGTTGCGGGCTGCCCTTCTGGCTCGTCGTTCGTATGACCCCGAAAAACCGGAGTTGTTGCGCGGCCGCAACATCCCTGTTCGTCACACGAAAACCTGCGGGGCAGAGGGGAGCCCGAGCCCCAGCCGTGCGGGGTGAAGGGGCAAAAAGAGGCCCCCATTGCGGGGGCCAAGGCTTCGACGGGGGCGGGGAGAGGCTTTCTTCTTGTCGGCTGCGGCTAGCTGGAGTACGCGATCCGGGCCAGCTCCTCGATCCGGGCCACAAGCTCCCTGTGCTTCGGGTGGTTCGGGTCGTCGAAGGCAGGGTCCTCGCGCAGCTCGGCCAGCTCGCGCCGGGCGGCCTCTGGCGTCATGCCCCACCGGCCCGGCGAGACGCCTGGGGCCAGCGAGTCGTCGGCAAGCATCTTGCCGACCTTGGCGAACGCCTTGACCAGCTCGGGGGAGGTCCC
>JALSGY010000444.1 GCA_026982515.1 Paracoccaceae bacterium | reverse complement strand
AAATGGCATGGGACTACCTGATTTCACGCGGCGCCAGCAAGGACGACCCGGAAAGCATCTGCCGGGTCGGTCGGCAGGAGATTGCCGGGAACACGCCGGCGGGGCAGCTGCTGAGGTCATGGAAATGAACCGGGCGGGCGAAGAGATGGGGCGTGAAGAGATGAAGAAAACCTCAGCGGGGCGCGGCGGCGCCCCCGAAACAGCGGGTGAATGAATGTCTGAGCTACGCAAGATCGTGATCGACGGGATCGAGCTGGAAGTGCCCGGCGCCATGACCCTGATCCAGGCCTGTGAAGAGGCCGGGATCGAGGTGCCGCGCTTCTGCTACCACGAACGGCTCTCGATCGCCGGCAACTGCCGCATGTGCCTGGTGGAAATCGTCGGCGGCCCGCCCAAGCCCGCGGCCTCCTGCGCCATGCAGGTGCGCGACTTGCGCCCCGGCCCCGAAGGCGCCCCGCCCGAAGTGCGCACCAACAGCCCGATGGTGAAGAAGGCGCGCGAGGGGGTGATGGAGTTCCTGCTCATCAACCATCCGCTGGACTGCCCGATCTGCGACCAGGGCGGCGAGTGCGACCTGCAGGATCAGGCCATGGCCTACGGGGTGGATTTCTCGCGCTACCGAGAGCCCAAGCGCGCGGTGGACGATCTCGATCTGGGGCCGCTGATCGCCACCGCCATGACGCGCTGCATCTCGTGCACCCGCTGCGTGCGCTTCACTACCGAGGTGGCCGGCATCACCGTGATGGGCCAGACCGGCCGCGGCGAGGATGCCGAGATCACCACCTACCTGGGCGCGCTGCTCGATTCCAACCTGCAGGGCAACATCATCGACCTGTGCCCGGTCGGTGCGCTGACCAACAAGCCCTATGCCTTCACCGCCCGCCCGTGGGAGCTGACCAAGACCGAAACCATCGACGTGATGGATGCGCTGGGCGCGAACATCCGGGTCGATACCAAGGGGCGGCAGGTGATGCGCATCCTGCCGCGCAACCATGACGGGGTGAACGAGGAGTGGATCTCCGACAAGACCCGCTTCGTCTGGGACGGGCTGCGCCGCCAGCGGCTGGACCGGCCCTATGTCCGCAAGGCGGGCAAGCTGATGCCGGTCAGCTGGGACGAGGCGCTTGCCGCCGCCGCCGAGGCGATGAAGGGGGCGAAGGTGGCTGCCCTCGTGGGTGATCTGGCGCCGGTGGAGGCGGTCCATTCGCTCAAGCAGATCGTGCAGGGGCTGGGCGGCAGCATCGAGTGCCGCACCGACGGCGCGCGCCTGCCCGCCGGCAACCGCTCGGCCTATGTGGGCACGGCCCGCATCGAGGACATCGACAATGCGAAGATGATCCATCTGATCGGCACCAACCCGCGCCTCGAGGCGCCGGTTCTGAACGCGCGTATCCGCAAGGCCTGGCTGAACGGGGCAGAGATCTCGCTGGTGGGCGAGGCGGCGGATCTGACCTACGACTACACCCATGTGGGCACCGACCGGGCCGCGCTGACCGGCCTGCTGACGCGTGACTTCAAGCAGGTGCTCGAGGTGCCCTCGCTGGTCATCGTGGGCCAGGGCGCCCTGCA
>JALSGY010000443.1 GCA_026982515.1 Paracoccaceae bacterium | reverse complement strand
CCGAGACCGCATCGAGATATTCCCGGCCCCTCGCATCCCACAGCCGCATGCCCTGCCCCTCGACCATGATGCGCGGGTCGGCGGCCTCGAAGGGCTTGTGCTGGATCAGATGGTGCCAGACATGGGCGCGGTCGGCCTCGACGATGCCGGAGAGATCGTTTGCGTTCATCTTTTCGGGCTCCTTCGGCGGGAATGTTCCAGCCAGAGCACAGGCGCGCGGGCGGGGATAGGGCCAGATCGGGGCATTTCATGTGGCCAGAAGCGCAAGCATCCTGCACGGGATGACAGGGCGGGAAAGGCCTGATACGAAGCGGTGGACGAGTTGCAGGCGAGGGATGGGAGTGAAAGTCGAGAAAACCGCGCTCGAGGGGGTCGTGATCATCACTCCCGAACGCCATGGCGATGCGCGAGGTTTCTTTTGTGAAAGCTACAACCGCGCGCGCCTGGCCGGGCACGGGATCGATATCGAATTCGTGCAAGACAACCACTCCTTTTCGGTGGCCGCCGGCACCCTGCGCGGGCTGCATTTCCAGGCTCCGCCGCAGGCCCAGGACAAGCTGGTGCGCTGCGGGCGGGGGCGGCTGTTCGACGTGGCGGTGGACATCCGCCGCGGCTCTCCCACCTTCGGGCGGTGGGTCGGGGTTGAACTGAGCTTTGCAAACGGCCGCCAGCTGCTGGTGCCCAGGGGGTTTCTGCACGGCTTCGTCACCCTCGAGCCCGAGACCGAGATCATCTACAAATGCTCGGCCCATTATGCGCCGGAGTGTGACCGGGCCGTGCGTTACGACGACCCCGGGATCGGTATCGACTGGCCGCTTTCCGGCCCGCTGGTGATTTCGGAAAAGGACGCCGCTGCGCCATTGCTTTCGCAGATCGAGAGCCCCTTCGTCTGGGACGGGCCGCGATGACGCTTCTCGTTTTCGGCAGGAGCGGCCAGCTGGCCCGCGAATTGCAGCGCCGGGGAGAGGTGCTGGCGCTGGGTCGCGACGAGGCGGACCTGGCCGATCCGGCCGCCTGCGCCGCCCGCATTGCCGAGATCGGCCCGCGGGCGGTGATCAATGCCGCCGCCTTTACCGCCGTGGATCGGGCCGAAGAGGAAGAGGCGATGGCCTTCACCGTCAATGCCGAGGCCCCGGCTGCGATGGCGCGCGCGGCGGCGCGCCTGGGCATTCCCTTCCTGCATGTCTCCACCGATTACGTGTTCGACGGCAGCGGCACGCGCCCCTGGCGCCCCGATGATCCCCCCGCGCCGCTGGGCGCATACGGCCGCAGCAAGCTGGCCGGGGAGCGGGGGGTCGCGGCGGCCGGCGGGCGGCATGTGATCGTGCGCACCTCCTGGGTGTTTTCCGCCCATGGCCGCAATTTCGTGAAGACGATGCTGCGGCTGGGTGGCGAGCGCGGGCGGCTGAAGATCGTGGCCGATCAGATCGGCGGGCCGACCTCGACCGCGGCCATCGCGCGGGCGCTTCTGGCCATTGCCGGGGCGCTGGTGGAGGGGCGGGGCAGGGGCGGGCTGTACCATTATTGCGGTGCGCCGCCTGTCAGCTGGGCCGGGTTCGCCCGCGAGATATTTGCCCGCGCCGGGATGGATGTGACGGTGGAGGAGATATCCACCGCCGATTACCCCACGCCGGCACGGCGGCCGCTGAATTCGCGCCTCGATTGCAGCGCCATCTTGCGCGATCATGGCCTGTGCCAGCCGGACTGGCGGGCAGAGCTTGACGAGGTGCTGTGCGAGCTCGGGGTACGTGACGGCACGGGGAGGGGTGCATGAAGATACTGGTCACGGGTGGGGCGGGGTTCATCGGCTCGGCCGTGGTGCGCCGGGCGGTGGCCGAGGGCCACGCGGTGGTGAATGTCGATGCGCTCACCTATGCCGCCTGCCTTGAAAACGTGGCGACGGTGGCGGACAGCCCGCTTTACACCTTCGAGAAAGCCGACATCCGCAATCCCGAAGTCTTGGGGCGGATCTTTCGTGATCACAATCCTGACGCGGTGATGCACCTGGCCGCCGAAAGCCATGTGGATCGCTCCATCGACGGCCCCGGTGCCTTCATCGCGACCAACGTGATGGGCACCTTCAACCTGCTGCAAGCGGCGCGGAAGCACTGGGAATCTCTTGGAAAACCTGAAGCATTTCGCTTCCACCATGTTTCGACCGATGAGGTCTACGGCTCGCTCGGCACCGAGGGCAGGTTCACCGAAGAAACGCCCTATGCCCCGCGCAGCCCCTATTCGGCTTCCAAGGCGGCGGCTGATCACCTGGTGCGCGCCTGGCATGAAACCTATGGCCTGCCTGCCGTGATCACAAACTGCTCGAACAATTACGGCCCCTATCATTTTCCGGAAAAGCTGATCCCGGTGATCATCCTGAACGCGCTGGCGGGAAGGCCGATCCCGATTTACGGCAGCGGCGAGAATGTACGCGACTGGCTGTATGTGGAGGATCACGCCGAAGCGCTGCTGCTGGTTATGCGGCGCGGCCGGGTGGGGCGCAGCTACAACATCGGCGGCGAGAACGAGGCAACCAACCTGCAGATCGCCCGTGCCATCTGTGCCATTCTCGATGCACGCCGTCCCGGGGGGGCGCCGCACGAGCGGCTCATCACCTTCGTCGCCGACCGCCCCGGCCACGATCTGCGCTATGCCATCGATCCCGGCCGCATCCGTGAAGAGCTGGGCTGGCGGCCCTCGGTGACGCTGGAGGAAGGGCTGGAAAGGACCGTGGACTGGTATCTCGAGAACCGTGCCTGGTGGGAGGCCCTGCAGGGCCGCGACGGGGTGGGACAACGATTGGGGCAAGGGGCATGAGCAAACCACGCAAGGGGATCATTCTGGCCGGCGGCACCGGCAGCCGCCTTCATCCGGTGACCATGGGCGTCTCCAAGCAGCTTCTGGCGGTCTACGACAAGCCGATGATCTACTTCCCCCTGACCACCTTGATGTTCGCCGGCATCCGCGAGATTGCCGTGATCACGACGCCACAGGATCGCGAACAGTTCCGCCGTGTGCTGGGCGACGGCAGCCAGTGGGGCCTGGCTTTCGATTACATCGTCCAGCCCTCGCCCGACGGGCTGGCTCAGGCCTTCATCCTGTCCGAGGCGTTTCTCGATGGCGCGCCCTCGGCGCTGGTACTGGGGGACAACCTGTTCTTCGGCCACGGCCTGCCGGAGATGCTGCAGATGGCCGACGGCAGGCGCGCCGGGGCCACGGTGTTCGGCTACCGGGTAGCCGACCCGCAGCGCTACGGGGTCGTGGGGTTCGGCAAAGATGGCAAGGTGCGTTCGATCGTCGAGAAACCGGCGCGACCGACCTCCAGCCATGCGGTGACGGGGCTGTATTTCGTTGACGAAACCGCGCCCGAAAGGGCCCGCGCGGTGCGCCCCTCGGCGCGGGGCGAACTGGAGATCACCTCGCTTCTGGAGATGTATCTGAACGAGGGCGCCCTGCGGGTGGAGCTCATGGGGCGGGGCTTTGCCTGGCTCGATACCGGTACCCATGACAGCCTCCTGGATGCCTCCAACTTTGTGCGCACCCTGCAAAAGCGGCAGGGGCTGCAGGTGGGCTCACCCGACGAGGTGGCCCATGTGCTGGGCTGGATCGACGACGATCAGCTGCGCCGGCGGGCAGAGGCCTTTCACAAGAACGAATACGGCCGCTACCTGCTGTCGCTGCTGGAAGGGGCCTGAAACGGGATTCAGGCGAAGATCAGAATGTCGGCAAGCACGGCAAGATCGGTGAAGCCATCGAGGATGAGGCTGTCGCTGCCACCGAAATCCAGCACCGCATCGCCGCCGTCGAGATAGCCATAGGCGGCCACCACCGCCGCGCCGTCCTCCCCCGCCGCGCCGAGCAGCGCGCTGTCGAGCTCGATGCGGTCGGCGGCCGGGTCGAGATCGCCGATCCGGTCGTTGCCGCTGCCGCTGCGGAAGACGAACACATCCGCCCCCGGCCCGCCAAGCAGCACGTCGGACCCCGCAGCACCGTTCAGCCGGTCGTTGCCACGCCCGCCTGCAAGCCAGTCGTCGCCGCTGCCGCCGTGCAGGATGTCATTGCCGTTGCCGCCGAACAGCCGGTTGGCCAGGGCGTTGCCGGTGATCAGATCGGCAAATGGTGAGCCGGCGACATCCTCGATGGAGGAGTAGCTGTCGCCGGCGGCCGCGCCGGTGTTGAGTGCCGGGTTGGCAAGGTTGATCGTCACCCCGGACTTGGCGCCGTAGTACTGGGCCATGTCGCGCCCCGCGCCGCCCTGCAGCACATCGGCCCCGGGCCCGCCGGCAAGGATGTCGTCGCCGGCGCCGCCTTGCAGCGTGTCATCCCCGCCGCGCCCTTCCAGCCAGTCATCTCCGCCCCCGCCATCGAGCATGTTGGCCGCTGCGTCGCCGAACAGGGCATCGGCCCGGGCGCTGCCCAGCACCTCTTCCACGGACGTGAGCCTGTCGCCCGCCGCCTCGCCCGTGCCGCGCCAGGCGTGGAGAAGGTCAAGCCGCACACCTTCGGCCGCGCCGGCGTAGGAGGCCAGGTCGGTGCCGGATCCGCCATCGAGCACATCCGCCCCGGGCCCGCCCTGCAAGGTGTCGCGCCCCGCGCCGCCCTCCAGCCTGTCATCGCCGGCCCCGCCTTCGAGAAGGTCGTTCCCGCCCTGGCCAAGCAACCTGTCGTCGCCCGCCCCGCCCCGGAGGCTGTCGCCGAAGGTGCTGCCCGAGACGGCCTCGATGGAGGTGAAACTGTCGCCCGCCGCCTCGCCGGTGTTGCGCGCGGGATCGGCAAGATCGACCACGACACCGGCGGGCGCGTTGGCGTAATCTGCGGTGTCGAAGCCCAGCCCGCCGTAAAGCGCATCGGCCCCCGGCCCGCCGCGCAGCACGTCGTCACCCTCGTTGCCGGTGAGGATGTCGGCGGCATCGGTGCCGGTGAGGACGTCATTGCCGCCGCCGCCCACCTGAATCGGCCCGGCGGGGGCGCTGTCGCCGTAGCGCAGCAGGATCGGCGGGCGGTCCAGGTTGAAGGGCGACAGGGCGGTGAGATCGGCCAGCGTCAGGGGCGTGCCGTCTGCCGAGGTAATTTCAAGAACCTCGCCGCGAAATTCCAGCCGTGCGCCGGTGGCGGTGGCGGCATATCCCAGTGCCGCCGGATCGTGCAGCAGCGGGAAGAAGGACAGATCCAGCCGGTCGATGCCGCGCTGGAAATCGGTGATGGTGTCGGTGGCCCCGTCGGGGACCAGCACGAACAGATCCGCCCCGTCGCCGCCGCTCAGCCGGTCGGCGCCGGGGCCGTCCACCAGCACGTCGTCGCCGCCGCGTCCCAGCAGCCTGTCGTCGCCGCCGTGCCCCAGGAGGATGTCGTCGCCTGCCCCGCCGCGCAGCCGCTCGCCGTTCTGGGAGCCCACGAGATCGCTGCCCAGGGTGGAGAGGTCGTAGGCATAGTGGGTCAGGCCGGTTTCGGTGGAGGAGGCCAGGAAGATGCGCAGCGTGTCCCCCTCGAGCGCCAGCGCCGCCGCCGAGATGTTGTTCAGCGTGGTTTCGCTGCTGTCGGCCACCGAGGCCAGGTGCAGCAGCTTTCCATCCGGGCGCACCCGAAACAGCGAGAACCCGTCGTCGCTGCCCGCGGCCAGGGCGAAGACGGCCTCGCCCACGGTGAGCGTTTCCACCAGCGTGGCATTGGCGAAACGGGTGGAAAGATCGTCGATCACCTGATCGATGGCAGTGAGGCTGCCGTCGGCCTCCAGGCGCAGCACGCTGAGCGAGGAGCTGCCGGCGCTTGCTGCCAGCACATGGGGCTGGCCGCCCAGCATGAAGGGGCTGAGCGCGCGCGGGTCGTTCATGCCCAGCCCTTGCGCCGCGCCGAGGCTGCCCTGGGCGCTCAGCCCGCCGGAATTGTCCACGCCATAGCTGACAACGCTGTCGTTGCCGGCCGAGGCGCCCAGCAGCCAGGTCTGTCCGTATCCCGCCACCGTTGCCAGGGCAGAGAGCGGCCCCGCCGCAGGATCGGCATCGGCATTGAGGGTGGCCAGGGTGCCGTCGGGCCGCAGCGTGAAGCTGGCCAGCCCGGCCTCGCCCGGGCGGGTCGAAAACAGGTAGGTGGTGCCGCCGATGTCGGTGGCGACCATGTTCACCAGATCGCCCTGCCGGCCCGAGTTGAGTGCCGTCAGCGGGCTGGAGGCCATCGCGCTGCCCGCCTCCCCGGCCAGCGCGCCCACCAGGCTGGACGACAGGTTGAGCGTATAGGTGCCGAAATCGGCGGCGATGAAGCCGTCCCCGGCCGGGCCGAGAACCGTCTGGCCGTCATGGCTGACGGTGCCGGCGATGGAGAAGGACTCGAGCCGGGCATTCCCTCCGGTGCCGGCGACTGCGGTCAGCATCGGGCCGGCGGCCCCGGTGGCCACATCGAGATCGCTGATATCGGCGCCATACGGCAGGAACGGTGCGAGCACCGTTTCGACGAGCACAGGCTGTGCCATGACTTTTCACCCCACGCATCCCCACGATGCGGGATCATTCTGCGCCCGGTGCGTTAACGATTCTCTGACGCGGGTTGAAAAGTTCTTCCCGATTTTCTGCGAATTGGAAGATTCGCGCCGCTCAGCCCCGATACGGATCCGAGGCCTCGCGGGTCTGCGAAAGCGTGCCCTGCCGGCGGCGCATGATGGCCTCGATCGCATCGGCCAGGTGCACCGGCCGGATATGATCGCTTCCGTCCCGCACCCGGATCCGGTGCGCCTCCAGCAGCACCTCGGCATGGCTTGCACCTTGCGGGGGCTCGAAGCGGTAACAGGCCAGCTCGATCAGCAACCCCAGCGGATCGCGGAAGTAGATCGAGTCCATGAAGCCGCGGTCCTTCACGCCGCTGTGGCGGATGCCGCGCTCATCAAGCCGGGCCACCGCTTGGTCGAACACCGCCCGGCTGACCGAGAAGGCCACGTGATGGACATTGCCGATGTCGCGCGGTGTTGGCGTGGCATCGGGGCGGCGCGATTCGTCGGTGAAGACGGTGATCAGCCGCCCGTCGCCCGGATCGAAGTAGAGATGGCTCTCGCCGGGGTTGTCGAGATTGGGCTGTTCAAACACGAAGGGCATGCCCAGCACGCCCTCCCAGAAGCCGATCGAGGTTTCCCGGTCGGCGCCGACGAGCGTAACATGGTGCATGCCCTGAACCTGAAGTTTGCGCATTCGGCCTCTCCTGTCCCTTGCCTCTTTGGCGCTGCGGCGCCGGTCTCAGCGCCCCTTCCACACCGGCTCGCGCCCCTCGGTGAAGGCGCGTGCGCCTTCCAGCTGGTCTTCCGAGTTGTAAAGCCTCTCGACGGTGGGGAACTGGCTTCTGGTAACCCGGTTCATCGCGTCCTGAAAGCGCATGCCTTCGGCCTCGCGCACGATTTCCTTGATCGCCGCCTGCACCAGCGGGGGGCCTGCGGCCAGTTCGGCGGCCAGGTTGCGGGCGGTCTGCATCAGTTCGGCCGCGGGTACCACCCGGCTGACCAGCCCCCAGCCCAGCGCCTCGGCGGCGTCGAACCAGCGCCCGGTCAGCAGAAGGTCCATGGCGATGTGGTAGGGGATGCGCTTGGGCAGCTTGATGCTGGCCGCATCGGCCACCGTTCCCGAGCGGATTTCCGGCAGCGCGAAGGTGGCATGATCGGCGGCGATGATGATGTCGGCGGCCAGCGCCAGTTCCAGCCCGCCGCCACAGGCAATCCCGTTGACGGCGGCGATCACCGGCTTGTTGAGGCCCGGCAGTTCCTGCAGCCCGCCGAAGCCGCCCACCCCGTAATCGCCGTCCACCGCATCGCCGGCGGCGGCGGCCTTCAGATCCCAGCCGGCCGAGAAGAACTTCTCTCCCGCTCCGGTGATCAGCGCCACCCGCAGGGCCGGATCGTCGCGGAAATCGCGGAACACCTCGCCCATCTGCCGGCTGGTGGCCAGGTCGATGGCGTTGGCCTTGGGGCGGTCGAGCACCACCTCCAGCACCCCGCCCTCGCGTCTTGTCCGGATCGGCCCGTCAGTCATCGTTTTCTCCCATCCTGATCAGCGCATCCGCCGCCACCGCATCACCGGTGCGGCAGATGAGCGGGTTGATCTCCACCTCCGCCACCTGCCCGCGATGAGCCATGACAAAGGCTTGCACGGCCATCGCCGCCTGCACAATGGCGGATTTGTCGGCCCGCGCCCCGCCGCGCCAGCCATCCACAAGCCGGGCGATCCTGAGTCCGGCGAGGGCGCGCTCCACATCGTGCGGGGTAACCGGCAGCAGCAGCGAGGCGGTATCTTCCACCAGTTCCGCCAGCACGCCGCCTGCGCCTAGGGTAAGGACGAAGCCATGAGCCTCGTCCACCACCACGCCGATCAGCAGCTCGGCCACCGCGCCGGTGATCATCTCTTCCACCAGGAAGCCACCGGCGGGCATGGCCCGGGCCGCCTCGCGCACCGCCTGTGCGCTTTCCAGCCCCAGCGCCACTGCCCCGGCCTCGGACTTGTGCGCCACCCCCAACCCCTTGAGCACCACCGGAAAGCCTAGGGCGGTTGCCCGGACGGCCGCCTCTTCGCCATCGCGCGCCATCGCCGCGCGCGGCACCCGCAGGCCGAGGGCAGCCAGCGCCGCCTTGGCCCGGGCCTCGGTCCACGTTCGCGGGTTGCGCGGCACGGCAGGCGGCAGAACCGGCGCGGCGGGGCGGGCGGGGCGGCCGGCCTCGGCTGCGGCGCGCACCGCGGCGAGGGCGTCCTCAAGGCCGGCCATCGGCACCAGCCCGCGCCGGGCCAGCTCTTCGGCCAGGGATTCGGGCATGTTCTCGGGCAGTGACGAGACCAGCGCCACCGGCTTGTCCGCCGCCGCACGCGCCCGGGCCGCGGCCTCGATCACGCAGTTCCAGTCGGCCTGGCTGCAGCGGTCGGCGCGGGGGAAATCCGCCACCACCAGCCCGATCCCGGCCGCGCCCTCGAGCATGGCCGCAAAGCCCCTGGCCATGGCATCGGCATCTCCCCAGGCGAAGGTGTGATAGTCAAGCGGATTGGCCAGGCTCACCAGTGGCCCCAGCGCCCGCCGCAGCCTTTGCTTCTGGGCCTCAGCGAGGGCGGGAAAGGTTACCTGCCGGCCGAGGGCGAGATCGGCCACCAGACTGGCCTCGCCGCCCGAGCAGGACATGGAGGCCACCTCGGCCGAGGCCAGCGGCCCGGCGAAGTGCAGAAGCTTCAGCGCCTCGACGAAGGCCCCCAGCCCGTCCACCTGAGCCAGCCCCAATCGCGCGAACAGGGCCCGGGCGCCGGCGGCGCTGCCTGCCAGTGCAGCGGTGTGGGAGACCGCCGCGGCCCGTGCCGCAGCCGAATGCCCCACCTTGAGCACGACCACCGGCTTGCTCAGCCGCTGCGCCATGGATGCCAGCGCTTGCAGCTTCCCGATGTCGCCGACCCCCTCCACATGCAGCCCCAGCGCGGTGATGCGCGGATCGGCCAGCAGGGCGATGCCGATCTCGGCCAGCCCGGTTGCGGCCTGGTTGCCGGCGGTGGCCACGAAGCCCAGCGGCAGGGCGCGGCGCTGCATGGTGAGGTTGAGCGCGATGTTGGAGGACTGGGTGACGATTGCCACCCCGCTATCGCATCGCGTACCGCCATGCTGGTCGGGCCACAGGCAGACGCCGTCGAGATAGTTGATGAAGCCGTAGCAGTTGGGGCCCAGGAGAGGCATGTCTGCCGCGGCGCGCAGCAGGGCCTCCTGCAGGCCGGCGCCACCGGCCTCTCGTGCCTCGCGAAAGCCGCTGGCAAAGCACACTGCCCCGCCAGCCCCGCGCGCGGCCAGCGCGGCCACGGCGCTGATGGTGGATTCGCGGTTGATGCCGATGAAGGCGGCATCGGGCGGGGCAGGCAGGGCGTCGATGGCGGCGAAGGCGGGCTCTCCGGCCAGCTCGGCCCGTTCGGGGTGCACCGGCCAGATCGGGCCGCCGAAGCCGATGGCGCGGCATCGGGTGATCACGTTCTCCCCCCACCGTCCGCCGCCGATCACCGCAACCGAGCGGGGCGAGAACAGCCTGGCAAGCGCGGCGCTCATCGCCCCGTCACCTCGCCCGTGGCCGCTGCGGGCGCCTCCGGCGGGAGTATTTTTCGACAGAAGAAGGAAAATGTTAACAAATTTGCGCTTGCCTTGCCCCGCGGTACAGGCGGGAGCGCCGATGACCGTGACAGGAGAAGGCCCCCCGTGCGGCAGGCCCGGGCGGGGGGCTGATCCCTTCTTCTGTCCGGAAATACTCGCGCCGCAGGCATTGAATCAGGCTCCCAGCGGTCGCAGCAGCTCGCGGGCGATGATGTGGCGCTGAATTTCGGAGGTGCCGTCCCAGATGCGTTCGACCCGGGCGTCGCGCCAGAACCGTTCGATGGGCAGGTCGTCCATCAGCCCCATGCCGCCGAATATCTGCACCGTCCGGTCGGTGACGCGGGCCAGCATCTCGGATGCGTAGAGCTTGGCGGAGGCGATCTCGCGGCTGGCGGGCAGGCCCTTGTCGAGCCGGTCGGCGGCGGCCAGCGTCAGGAAATCGGCGGCGTCGATTTCGGTGATCATGTCGGCGATCTGGAAGCCGACGCCCTGAAACCGGCCGATGGGCTGGCCGAACTGTTCGCGCGTCGCGGCGTGGTTCAGCGCCATGTCGAACACCCGCCGGGCGCGGCCCACGCACATGGTGGCCACCGTGATGCGGGTGGCGAAGAGCCATTCGTTCATCACCGCGAAACCGCCGTCGACCTCGCCCAGCACCTGGGTATCCGGCAGGCGGCAATCGTCGAAATCGAGGATCATGTTCCTGTAGCCCCGGTGGCTGACCGAGTTGTAGCCCTCGCGGATGGTGAAGCCCGGGGTGCCGCGATCCACCAGGAAGGCGGTGATCTTTTTCTTGGGGCCGCGGGGCGTGTCCTCTTCGCCGGTGGCGGCGAAGACGATCACGAAATCGGCGTGGTCGGCGCCGGAAATGAAATGCTTGGTGCCGTTCAGCACCCAGTCGCCGCCGCGCCGCCGGGCGGTGCATTTCATCGAGCGGATGTCCGAGCCAGCGCCCGGTTCGGTCATCGCCAGCGCGTCCATGC